>CANHKH010000060.1 GCA_947460165.1 Comamonadaceae bacterium | reverse complement strand
CCTGCTCTTGCAGGTGTCGCACCATCACCGCCACGCTGCCGTGGGTGACGATGACGCGCTGGGCCCCGGTGGCCGCGATGGCCGCGTGCAGGCCGGGCCAGTCGGCGTGGTCGCTCAGGGCAAAGCCTCTGTCGTAGCCCGCCCGGCGGCGCGCGCCGCGCAACTGCATCCAGCCGCTGGCAAAGGCGTCAGAGCTGTCGCCCAGGCGGCGCCGCAGCGCGGGCGTCACCGCATTGGGCGGGCACAGCACCAAGGCCCCGGCCAGGCCCGCTTGCTGCGCCTGAGCGTGCGTGCCCCAGGCGCTCCAGGGCTGGGTGGGGGGCAGGCGCACGCCTTCGGCCAAGTAAGCCGTGTTCAAGGCGGCCACGGCCGGGTGCACCAAGAGGGGCGCCACGGCCGCGTCCAGCCCGCTGAGCAGGCGCTGCGCCTTGCCAAAGCTGTAGGCCATGAGCAGGCTCACCCGGCCCTGCGCCGCGTTGCCTGCCCACCAGGCGTTGATGCCGGCAAACAGTTCTGCATCTGGCCGCCAGCGGTAAATGGGCAGGCCAAAGGTGGACTCGGTGATGAACACATGGCAGCGCACTGGCTCAAAAGGCGTGCAGGTGGCGTCGGGCGCCACTTTGTAGTCGCCGCTGGCCACCCACACCTGGCCGCCATGGGCCAGCCGCACCTGGGCCGAGCCCAGCACATGGCCGGCCGGGTGCAAAGACAGCGCCACCCCGTGGTGCACGATGCGCTCGCCATAGGCCAGGCTTTGCAGCGAGATGTCGCCCAAGCGGGCGCGCAGCACGCCCTCGCCGGGGGCGGCGGCCAGGTAGTGGCCGTGGCCAGGCCGGGCGTGGTCGGCATGGGCGTGCGTGATGACGGCGCGGTGCACCGGCCGCCAGGGATCGATGTAAAAGTCGCCCGCAGGGCAGTACAAGCCCTCGGGGCGCTGCACGATCAAATCACCTGCTTGCGGCATGTCAGTAGCGGTGTCCGGTCACCCGCAAAGCCAGGCGCATGAGGCGGTAGGCCAGTTGGTCTAAAAAACGCTGGCGCCAGGGCCGGCTGCCGTGCGCGTCGGGCTCGACTTGGCGGCCATGGCTGGCCATGGCCGCCACCAGGCGGGCGCGCAAGGTGGCGGCAAAGGCGCGGTCTTCCACCACCACGTTGGCCTCTCGGGCCAGCAACAGGCTCAAGGGGTCCAGGTTGGACGAGCCCACCGTGGCCCAATGCCCGTCGATCACCGCCACCTTGGCGTGCAAAAAACTGGTTTCGTACTCGTGAATGTCCACGCCCGCCTCCAGCAGTGCTTGGTAGACCGATCGCACGGCGTGGAACTGCATGAAGTATTCGTAGCGCCCTTGCAGCAGCAGCGTGACCTTGACGCCCCGGCGGGCCGCCTGCACCAGCGCGCGCTTGAGGCGCCCGCCCGGTAAAAAGTAGGCATTGGCGATCAGCACCTCCTGCCGCGCCCGGCCTATAGCGCGGCGGTAAGCGCGCTCTATGTCCTTGCGGTGGCGCAGGTTGTCGCGCAAGACCAACCAAGCGCGGCTGACTGGGGCGGCGCCCGCTCGGCCAGGGGGCTTGGGCTTCTCGTCACGGCCATGGCCTTGTCCCTGCCCTGACCTGCCCGCTGGCCCTCGCCAGTCTGCGCCCCCCCGGGCCAGCTGACCAGCTTCGCGCACGGCGTCCCAGGCCTGCGCCAATTGCCGGTGTCGCACACTGTCCCCGGCCTGCAAGCGCCACCACAGGCTGGCCATGGCGTCAGCGGCCTGCCTGGCCACTGCACCGCTCACCTGCACCGTGAAGTCAAAGCGCGGCGCGGCCAGCTGGCCGTGGTTGGGGTCGTAGTGGTCGTCCAGCACATTGATGCCGCCGCAAAAAAGCAGTTGCTGGTCAATCACGCACAGCTTGCGGTGCAGCCGCCGCCAGCGGCCGGGCACCAGCAACAAGCGCAGCTTGCCCCAGGTGCCGCGCACCGGCAGGTAGACCTGCCACTGCACACCCGCCTGGGCCAGCTGCTGCTGCCAGGTTGCCTCCAGCGGCTCAGAGCCCACCCCGTCCACCAGCACCTGCACCGTCAGGCCTCGGCGGGCCGCGCGCATCAGGGCCTGGGCCACCTCAGCGCCTGCGCCATGGAGGTCAAACACATAGGTTTCCAGCTGCACACAGGCGCGGGCGGCGTCCAGCGCACGGATGAGCGCTGGAAAAAACTCGCGCCCCCCCTGCAGCAGCTCAAAGGCCTGCGCGGGCGCGGTCAAATCGGTGGGGGTGTCGTTCACGGTCGGGGGCAAGGTCGGCTCGGCAGTGCGCCGCAGGCGCGGCATGGCGACAACACGATTTTGCACGCCAGCGCCTCAAGCGGCAGGTGGTGCGGTGTAAAACCTGGGCAGCCAAAGAATGGCCTCGGCGTTGGAGGCCGAAAAGCATGCATAGGCCGCTGCCCGCCAGTCCAGCCACTGCCAAGCTTGGTGCTCACGCGCACTCAAGCGCACCGGCGTGCCGGCCGGCACGCACAGGCTGAACAGCTGCTCGGTGTTGTGCACCACCCCAGGCGCATAGCGGTGGCGCCAGGCGGGGTAAATCTCGTAAGTGTTGCTCAGCTGCCAGTCGACCAAGGCGGCCAGCGGCGCCGCAATGCCGGTTTCTTCCTCCACCTCACGCTGAGCGGCCTGCGCAAAAGGCTCGTCTTCAAAGTCCAGCGAACCCGTCACGCTTTGCCAAAACCCGGGCTGGCCGGCGCGCTCAATGAGCAAGACTTGGGCATCGGGGGTATGGATGACCACCAGCACGGAGCGGGGGATTTTGAAGGCGGTCGTGGGGGGAGGCTGGTACACATTTTTAAGTATGTCTTACTTTTATGAATGACGAGTTCAAGCAAGACGGCGTGAGGCAAGAGGAAGAGTTGCAGACTGTGGTGCAGGCAGGCATTGCCCACATCAATGTCAAAAGTCGAGCCGACCAGAAGGGCCTGGGCAGCAGCAACATGCAGAGCGTGCATGGGGCTTTCATTGGCAGCGACAGAGAACTGCTGGCTCGATCAAGACAAGCACGGCTGATGGCCATAGAGGTGGTGGCCATGTTGGCTACGCTGCAGTCGGGCAACGAGCGCTGAAAGACGCCGCAGCCTGTTGCCGGGTCGAGCTACACCTCAAATAAAGTAATCAAGTAAGTTAAAAATACAATTCTTTACTTTTATTGCGATTTTTTTCTCTTAGCATGTATTTCCTTTTTTACCTCTTAGGAAATTCAATGAAAAAATTGATGTTTGCTTCGGCTGTGGCTATTGCTTGCACTGGCGCACAAGCGCAATTCTCGGCAGAAGTTGGTTATGCACCAACAACCATCACCATAAAGGACTCAGGCGACAAGATTAAAACTTCGCCTTCGGCTGTCCGAGGCTTGGTCGGGTATGAGCTTCATCCCAACCTGGCCCTTGAGGGCATGCTGGCCTTTGGGTTGAGTGATTCGGACGTCAGTCTCAATGGCAGAACAGTTCCTACAGTCAATATTAAGATTGATAGCGTTACAGGGATATACCTTAAGCCAAAAATGAAATTGAGCGATGCCTTTGAAGTATTTGCGCGGCTCGGGTTTGCGGACATGAAGATCAAATCTTCTTCTCCAGGATACTCCGAATCGGGCAGTGAAAGCAGCTCATCCTACGGTGCTGGCCTGAGATACGCCATCACTTCGAACTACTCGGTCAGCGCCGACTACATGAGCTACATCAATAAAAATGGCGGTAAAGCCAACGGGTGGACAGTCGGTGTCGGATTCAAATTCTGAGTCGCCTGCTTATCAAGCAATCTAAGCCGCCCTTGTGCGGCTTTTTTCTTGCGCCAGAGCAGCCCGGGTAAAAATCCGGTGTAACGAAAATAGGTAGGCTCAGATCAATGCAGCTGGCTTGAAATGCACCTAGATCTTCATATTAATTTGAAATAATCGCAGGTTCACACCCTCATCGAGGTCAGGCGTGAAGCAGCCGCCTGATGCCCGAAATGAGGCTTGGCTGGCTCCCCTTGGCGCCTTAAACCACCGCCACGTTGCGCAAGCGAATATGCAATTCGCGCAGCTGCTTTTCATCGACCGGGCCGGGGGCCTGGGTGAGCAGGTCTTGGGCGCGCTGGGTTTTGGGAAAGGCAATCACGTCGCGGATGGAGTCGGCGCCCGTCATGAGCGTGACCAAGCGGTCCAGGCCAAAGGCCAGGCCGCCGTGGGGGGGGGCGCCGTATTGCAGGGCATCAAGCAGGAAACCGAATTTTTGCTGGGCTTCTTCGGGGCCGATTTTGAGGGCCGAGAACACCTTGCTTTGCACCTCGGCGCGGTGAATGCGCACTGAGCCGCCACCCAACTCCCAGCCGTTGAGCACCATGTCGTAGGCTTTGGCGATGCAGCGGCCAGGGTCGCTGTCCATGTAGTCTTCATGGCCGTCTTTGGGGGCGGTGAAGGGGTGGTGCACCGCGCTCCAGCGCTGGCCTTCTTCGTCGTGCTCGAACATGGGAAAGTCCACCACCCACAGCGGCTTCCAGCCTTTGGTAAAGAGTCCCGTTTTTTTGCCAAACTCGCTGTGGCCGACTTTCAGGCGCAGCGCGCCTATGCTGTCGTTGACGACCTTGGCCTTGTCAGCGCCAAAGAAGAGCAGGTCGCCGCTTTGCGCGCCCGTGCGTTGGACGATCTCGGCCAAAGCCGCGTCGTGGATGTTTTTGACGATGGGGCTTTGCAGACCTTCCCGGCCCTTGGCTGCGTCGTTGACCTTGATCCAAGCCAGGCCCTTGGCGCCGTAGATCTTGACAAACTCGGTGAAGCCGTCAATCTCGCCGCGGCTCATCGCGGCGCCGCCGGGCACGCGCAGGGCGACCACGCGCCCGCCGGGGGTGGTGGCGGGGCCGCTGAAGACCTTGAAGTCCACGTCTTTCATGAACTCGGTGAGCTCGGTGAATTCGAGGTTCACGCGCAGGTCGGGCTTGTCCGAGCCAAAGCGGTGCATGGCTTCGCTGTAGGGCATGACGGGAAAGTCCCCCAGGTCCACGCCCATGGTGGTTTGGAAGATGCTGGCGATCATGCCCTGGAACATGTCGCGTATGTCTTGCTCCCCCATGAAGGAGGTTTCAATGTCGATTTGCGTGAATTCGGGCTGGCGGTCGGCGCGCAGGTCTTCGTCGCGGAAGCACTTGGTGATTTGGTAGTAGCGGTCAAAGCCGGCCACCATGAGCAGCTGCTTGAACAGCTGGGGCGACTGCGGCAGCGCAAAAAAGTGGCCGTCGTGCACGCGGCTGGGCACCAAGTAGTCGCGCGCGCCCTCGGGGGTGCTCTTGGTGAGCATGGGGGTTTCAATGTCAATAAAGCCATTGGCGTCCAGGAATTTGCGCGTCTCCATGGCCACGCGGTAGCGCAGCATGAGGTTGTTTTGCATGTAGGGGCGGCGCAGGTCCAGCACGCGGTGGGTCAGGCGGGTGGTCTCAGACAGGTTGTCGTCGTCGAGCTGGAAGGGCGGCGTGACGCTGGGGTTGAGCACCACCAGTTCGTGGCAAAGCACCTCGATCTTGCCGCTTTTCAGGCCGGTGTTTTCCGTGCCCTCGGGGCGCTGGCGCACCAAGCCCTTGACCTGGATGCAAAACTCGTTGCGCAGGTCTTCAGCCACCGCAAACATTTGCGCGCGGTCGGGGTCGCACACCACTTGCACATAGCCTTCGCGGTCGCGCAGGTCCACAAAAATCACGCCACCATGGTCGCGGCGGCGGTTGACCCAACCGCACAAGGTGACGGTCTGGCCCAGCAGCTCGTCGGTGACCAGACCGCAGTAGTGGGAACGCATTTGGGAGGCGATGGAGACCTTGGACATAAACACTCGCAGTTGAACTTGGAGTTAAGGGCCCCGGCTGAGGGGACCTCAAAAAAGGTGAAGATTACTTGCTGGCAGGCGTGCCTGGGGCGACCACGCCCATGGAGATGACGTAGGTCAGGGCTTCGTCCACGGACATGGCCAACTCTATGCAGTCGGCCTTTTTGAGCATCACAAAGTAGCCGCCCGTGGGGTTGGGTGTGGTGGGCACGTAGACGCTGAGGTAGTCGCCGTCCAGGTGGTCCATGATGCCGCCGCCAGGCGTGCCGGTTTGAAAGGCAATGGTCCACACGCCGGGGCGCGGCCACTGCACCAGCAGGGCCTGGCGAAAGGCGTTGCCATTCTCAGAAAACAAGGTGTCAGAGACTTGCTTGACGCTGGAGTAAATCGATCTGACGATGGGAATGCGGCCGAGCAGCGAGTCCCACCAGCTGACCAATTTGCGGCCCAAAAAGTTGCTGGCCACGCCACCAATCACCAGCACGATGGCCAGGGCCAACAGCACGCCAAAGCCGGGAATGTGCATGCCCAGCAAGCGGTCTGGCTGCCAAGCGGCGGGCAAGATTTGCAGGGTCTGGTCCAGGGTGGAGACCACCCAATTGAGCACCCAGACCGTGATGATCAGGGGCACCAGGACCAAGAGGCCCGCCAGCAACCAACGGCGCAGGGCAGCCATCAGTCGGCCTTGGTGGCAGGGGCTGCCGCAGGTGTCGGGGCGGGGGCCGGCGCAGCAGCGGAAGCGGCGGGGGCGGCAGGGGCAGCATCACCGCCCGCAGAAGCAGGGGCTTTGTCGGCCGCTGGAACGCTGGGGGCAGCGCCCCCTTTGAAGTCGGTGGCGTACCAGCCCGAGCCTTTGAGCTGGAAGCCCGCGGCCGTGACTTGCTTAGTGAAACTGGCCGCGCCGCACTGGGGGCACACGCTCAGAGGCTCGTCGGAGATTTTTTGCAACACGTCTTTGGCATGCCCGCAGGAGTCACATTTGTAGGCGTAAATTGGCATTGCGTTTGAAAGTTCTTAGAAAAAATGGACCGACGGGTTGTCACCCAGCGCATGGGCGCAAGCCGCCGGGTGGACACGCGGTGCAAAACTCAAAATTATAGGCGGGCAGGCCGATTCAAAGGCCAGCGGCAAGCCGCCACGCCAGCGCGGCTCACCCCAGAGGCATGTGGCCCAGCCATTCCATGGCGAGCAGGCCCAGCAAAAAACCCAGTCCGCTGTAGACAATGGCTTGTAACAAGCGGTTGGTGCGGCGTTGCTCGGCAATCAGCAGCTCCAAGTCGCGCTGCTTGCGCACGGGCGGCTGGCTCAGGAACTGGTGCAGCACGCGGGGCAGCGCGGGCAACAACTTGGCATAGAGCGGCGCTTCGGCCTTGAGTTGGGCCCACAGCTTGGCGGGGCCCACTTGTTCGAGCATCCAGGTTTCTAAAAAGGGCTTGGCCGTGCTCCACAAATCGAGCTCGGGGTCCAGATCGCGGCCCAGGCCCTCGATGTTGAGCAGGGTTTTTTGCAGCAGCACCAGCTGGGGCTGGATTTCCACCTGAAAGCGCCGCGAGGTTTGAAAGAGGCGCATGAGCACCAAACCCAGCGAGATTTCTTTGAGCGGGCGGTCAAAGTAGGGCTCGCACACGGCGCGAATGGCCGATTCCAGCTCGTCCGCCCGGGTGGCAGCTGGCACCCAGCCCGACTCGATGTGCAACTCGGCCACGCGCTTGTAGTCGCGCCGGAAAAAAGCCGTGAAGTTTTGCGCCAGGTACTCCTTGTCGACCTCGTTGAGCGTGCCCACGATGCCAAAGTCCAGCGAGATGTAGCGGCCAAAGGTCTCGGGCGCCAAGCTCACCTGGATGTTGCCGGGGTGCATGTCGGCGTGGAAAAAGCCGTCTCTGAAGACCTGGGTGAAAAAGATGGTGACGCCGTCGCGGGCGAGCTTTTTGATGTCCACCCCGGCATCGCGCAGGCGCTGCACCTGGTTGATGGGCACGCCCTTCATGCGCTCCATGACCATCACGTCGGGCATGCAGTAGTCCCAGACGATCTCAGGAATCATCACCAGGTCCAGCCCCTGCATGTTGCGGCGCAGCTGCGCGGCGTTGGCGGCCTCGCGCAGCAGGTCGAGCTCGTCGTGGAGGTAGGTGTCGAACTCGGCCACCACCTCGCGGGGCTTGAGGCGCTTGCCGTCGGCCGACAGGCGCTCCACCCAGCCGGCCATCATGTGCATGAGGGCCAGGTCTTTTTCAATCAGGCCCAGCATGCCTGGCCGCAAGACCTTGACGGCCACCTCGCGCCCCTGGGGCAAAGTGGCAAAGTGAACCTGCGCAATGGAGGCGCTGGCCACGGGCTGGCGCTCGAAGGTGGCAAAAATCTGGTCCAGCGGCCGGCCAAAGGCACGCTCGATGATGGCCACCGCCACGCTGGAATCAAAGGGCTGCACGCGGTCTTGCAGCAAGGCCAGCTGGTCGGCAATCTCGGCCGGCAGGAGGTCGCGCCGGGTGGACAGCACCTGTCCAAACTTGACAAAGATGGGCCCCAAGCTTTCCAGCGCCAGGCGCAGGCGCACGCCTTTGGGTTGGCGCAAATCGCGCCCCAAAGAAACAATGCGGGTCAGCAAGCGCAGGCCGGGCCGCTCAAAGCTGGAGAGCACCAGCTCGTCCAGGCCGTAGCGCAGCACGGTCCAGAGGATGAAGATGCCGCGAAACAGCCGCTTCATGCGCCGGCCCTGAAGGCGCTGACCGTCGCCGCAGCAGCAGCGCCTGAGGCGGGCAACACCTTGGCCAGCCAAGGCCTGAGCGCGGCCACCAGCTTGCGGCCTGCGTCGGCCAGGGCATGGGCGGGAATGTCGCCCAAAAGGCGGGCGAGGTCTTCTTCAAGGTCCCAGCGCAGGTTGTCGCTGAGCCAAGCCAGCTCGGCGGCCAGTTGCACGTCGCCTTCAATTTGCACAGGGGGGCGCTGGCCTTGCAGCACTTGGCGGGCCACGACCCAGGGCGGCTGGCCCTCCAGAGACAGCACCAAGTCGGGCGAGCGGGACGCATCGGACACCGTGACCAGCCCGGCCGGGGTGAGCTGCAAACTGATTGAAAAGGCGCCCCAGCGCACCTGAATGACGCTGCCTTTTTTGCGGGCCAGACGGGCCTGGGCCTCGGGCTCTTGCATCAAGACATGGTTTAAAAGCAAAACCAGGCGCTGCTGGCCTTCGTCCACCAGCCACTGCGGGGGCTGCAGACGATCCGCGGCGGATTGAAAAAGGGACTGCACAAATGAAATCGGGGACGTGTGGGTCATACGTCCCCGATTTTGACGGATAAATCGCCTCAGGCCTGAGCCAGCCCGGCGAAGCCCTGCGGCTTACTGGAGGGCTTGCACGCCCGCCACCAGCCAGCCACCGGCGCGGTGACGGGGCTTGGTCATGTTCCAGACCTCGCGGAAGGGGCTGGGACCGGCGGACTGGTCTTCACGGATCATGCCGGAGAACTCCACGCTGGCGAGGTAAGCGTCGTCGAGTTCCTCGATGCCCAGGAGCTGAGCGTCCAGCGACAACACGTCGGTTTTGTTGACTGCGCCGCCGGTGTGGGACTCGCGCTCGGCCAGCTGGGTTTTGATTTGCTCGAGCATGTCGTCGGTCATCATCACGCGCAGGGCTGGGATGTCAGAGCGGTCCCAGGCGTCTTGCAAGGTGGTGAAGTTCTGACGGGCGGCAGTCAAAAAGCCTTGCACGTCAAAGCCAGCAGGAATGCCCCAGGACGATTGCGGGCCATTGAGGGCCGAGCCGATCATGGAACCGGTGCTGGCAGGTGCGCTGCTCTCAAAACGCGTGGCAGTTTGCTCCCAGGGGCGGGCCGAGGCGTCGTTGCCCACGTTGTTGGGGCTGTACTGGGTGGGCGTGCTGGCAGAACCTGCGCCTTGGAAGGCGAAGGGTGACTGCTCAGAGGCACCTTGGCGGCCGGCGCGCATTTTGCGCATGACCAGACCCACCACCACCATGACCGCCAGGGCCAGCAGGGCAAACATCAGCACTTGGCCAAACGCCTCGCCCATGCCCAAGCTGTGGGCGAGCCAGGCCAGGCCCAAACCGGCGGCCAGGCCACCGAGCATGGCGCCCCAAGGCTTGCGGGGGGCCGCAGCCGCAGGGCTGGCGGCAGGTGCTGCGGGCGTGGCCGGCTTGGCCTCGCGCTGCGTCACATTGGACGACTGTTTGCCGGTAGAGCCGCCGCCGCCCAGGCGCTTGGCCTCGACATTGACAGAACCCAAAGCCATCGTGAGGGTCACAGCGGCAGCCATCATGGCGGACCAAATCTTCATGGAGTCTCCTTTGAAAGGTCGGGGAACACAATCATCCCTCTGAGCGAACTATGTCCTATTGTTTCAGCACTTGATGCCCACATGCAACGCAACCACACCCCCAGTGAGGTTGTGGCAGTCCACATGGCCGAAGCCGGCTTGCTGCATGAGGGCTTTGAGCGTGTCTTGGTCGGGGTGCATGCGGATGGATTCGGCCAGGTAGCGGTAGCTGGCGTCGTCACCGGCCACCAAAGACCCCAGGCGCGGCAGGACTTTGAAGGAGTACCAGTCGTAGACCTTTTCCAGCGGCTTGGCCACCTTGGAAAACTCCAGCACCAGCAGCCGGCCCATGGGCTTGAGCACGCGGCACATCTCGGCCAAGGCTTGCTCTTTGTGGGTCATGTTGCGCAGGCCAAAGGCCACGGTCACCAGGTCAAAGCTGGCGTCGGGAAAGGGCAAAAACTCGGCGTCGCAGACCAAGGTGGGCAGGGCCACGCCCTGGTCGAGCAGGCGGTTGCGGCCTTCGCGCAACATGGCTTCATTGATGTCGGTGTGCAACACGCGGCCGGTTTTGCCCACTTTGGGGGCAAAGGCGAGCGCCAAGTCGCCGGTGCCGCCAGCGATGTCGAGCACCGACTGGCCTGGCCGCACATTGGCCACCAGCACGGTGTAGGCCTTCCAGGCCCGGTGCAGGCCGCCGGACATGAGGTCGTTCATCAGGTCGTACTTGGGCGCGACCGAGTCAAACACGCCGCGCACACGGCTGGCTTTGTCGCGCTCGTCGACCGTCTCAAATCCAAAGTGGGTGCGGCTCATGGGTGATTCCAGGTCGAAGACGAAGGCTCAGTGGCTGGCGCAGGCGTGCCCGCCACCGGCCCCTTGCATGGGGGCATCGCGGTCTGCGCCTGCCGCTTGCAGGCGCTGCAGGTACTCGCCAAACAGGCTGTCCTGGTTGGTGCCCAGGTGATAGAGGTAGTCCCAGGAAAACAGGCCACTGTCGTGGCCGTCAGAAAATATGGGCTTGACTGCGTAATTGCCCACGGGTTCGAGCTGCACCAGGTCGACCTCGCGCTTGCCGGTTTGCAACACTTCTTGGCCTGGGCCGTGGCCTTGCACCTCGGCCGAGGGCGAGTACACGCGCATCAGCTCAAAGGGAATGCGAAAGTGCGCCCCGTCGGAAAATGCCACCTCCAGCACGCGCGACTGGCCGTGCACGGTGATGGCGGTGGGCGTGGGGGCGCCTGCTTGAAGTCCTGCCATGGGCTTGTCCTTAAAGGGTGAAAGGTGGGTGCGGGCGCTCAGACCAGCACGCGCTCAATGCCGCCGTGGTTGGCCGCTTCCACATAAGCGGGCATCCAGTCGGGGCCCAGAATTTTTTCGGCCATCTCCACCACGATGTAGTCGGCTTCCAAAAGGCCGTTTTGCAGGTCTTGGCCGTAGCGCGAGAGGCCTTGCAGGCAGCTGGGGCAGCTGGTGAGGATTTTCATGGGGCCTTGGGCATCCACCGCGCCCGTGG
>CANHKH010000059.1 GCA_947460165.1 Comamonadaceae bacterium | reverse complement strand
GGGCGCGCAGGTCGAGGTGCGTTGAGCGGCTGGTTGCGGGGGTTGGGGTGATGGTCGAGATGCATCACCCAACACGAAGGTCGTCACACCACAGGCCGTTCTTCTCAAAGCGTGCGTTTTGCTCGACCAACCATGCTTTGTGGGTTTGATTGAATGCTTTTTGGCGCTCCGCCAAAGAATTCGTTTGGCTTGCCGCTTTCAGTGCTTCAAAATCTTGCACCGACAAGATCACACTGTCAATGCGGCCATTTTTTTCGATGAAAACCGGCGCCACTTTCGCTTGTGCGCAGACGTAAGCAAAGCGATTTTTGGCTTGTGTGGCGGTGACATGCATGGGGAATGCCTGTTGGAGTCGGTATTGGCTATTTTGCCAAACCATCTGAAGCGCTCAAGTGCGTCGCCTTGACAACATCGCTGCCACCACGCCTTCGCCACGGAGGCGACTATCGGCCTCAAAGTCCAGCTCCGCTTGTCACCCCTGACCCCAGTCTCGTACTGGCCCCACAGCAACGGGGGCCATGCTTGGGGCATCGCCTTCAGTCAACCTGCACCCTTCTGGGCCAGAGCTTGGAGATCTTGCGGATCAGCCGGCCTTTGCCGGCCTGGGTTCAGGGGGGGTGACGAATTCCCGGACCAGGTCGTCAGCCGCGCGGGCCAGCAAGCTGGCATCCACGCCCACTGCCGTGAAAGACGTGCCGCGGTCCATGAAGTGTCTGGCCAGCTGACGGTCGCCGGTGAGGATGCCTGCCGCCTTGCCGCAGGCGACGATGCGCGCAATGGCGTCATCAATGGCAAGCAGCAATCGGGGGTGTTTGAGTTGGCCGGCAATGCCCATGCTGGCGGCCAGGTCGCCCGGGCCGATAAATATCCCGTCAACCCCATCGACTGCAGCGATGGCCTCTATCTGGGTGAGCGCCTCCACGGTTTCCACCTGGACCAGCAGACACAACTCGTCGTTGCAGCGATGAGCGTAGTCGGCGACGCGCCCGAAGCCGGTGGCTCGGGTGACCGCACTCATGCCACGGATGCCATGGGGCGGATAGCGCATCGCGCGCACTGCGGCCAGGGCTTCATCCGCGTTCTGTACATACGGAACCAGCAGGGTTTGCGCGCCCGTGTCCAGCAAGCGCTTGAAGGCCAAGGGGTCATTCCAAGCGGGGCGGACCACCGCGTGGGTGGGGTAGCCAGCCACCACCTGCATCTGCCGCAAGATGTCGTCGTAGTCGTTGGGAGAGTGCTCCATGTCCAGCAGCAGCCAGTCGAAGCCCGCTGCAGCGACCGATTCGGTGGCGTAATGGCTGGCCAGGGTCATCCACAGGCCCGTCTGATGCCTGCCCTCGCGCAAAGCCCGCTTGAACGTATTGACCGGCAGATCCATCACAGCCCCATCAGACGAATTGCACGCAGACGCTGCCCAGGGGCCCGAAGTCACCAAAGAGCGTGTCGCCCTTTTTGGCAAAGACCACGCGGGTGAAGGAGCCAGCCAGCACGACATGCCCGGCCTCCAGCCCGACGCCGTGCTGGCCCAGCTTGTTGGCCAACCAGGCCACACCCAGGGCGGGGTGGCCCAGCACGCCTGCGGCCACGCCGGTTTCCTCGATCTCGGAGTTCCGGTACATCAGGCCCGCGACCCAGCGCAGGTCCACGTCCATGGGCTTGACCGGGCGCCCACCCAGCACCAGGCCGGCGGCGGCGCCGTTGTCGGCAATCGTGTCCTGGATCTTGCGCTGGTCGACCAGGCGTGCATCGACGATCTCCAGCGCCGGCACCACGTACTCGGTGGCGCGCAGCACGTCGGTCAAGGTCACGCCCGGGCCTTTGAGCGGCTGGCCCAGCACAAAGGCCAGTTCCACCTCCACGCGCGGCAGGCAAAAGCTCGCGTGCGGCACCTTGGCGCCCTCGGCAATCATCATGCTGTCGAGCAGGTAGCCGTAATCGGGCTCGTTGATCTTGGACGAGGCCTGCATGGCCTTGGAGGTCAGGCCCACCTTGTGGCCGATGAGCTTGGCCCCAGCGGCCACCTTGCGCTGCATCACGGCGGTGGAGATCGCGTAGGAATCCTCGATCTCAATGTGCGGGAAGGAATCGGTCAGCAGCTTGGCCTGGCGGCAATCGCGCTGGGCTTGCAGCAGGGTTTCGACTGCTTGCAGGCGTTCGGCTTCGGTGAGCATGGCAGTGTCCTTATGGGTCAAAAAAACGACAAAATAATTTTAGTGGATGGAGATCAGCTGGCTTTTTAGGGGAAATACTGAGAGGACTAAAGAAGATCCGAACCTAGACTTTCTGAAAATTTCGACAAAAAGGACATCCATGAGCTCTGGAAAAGTGAACCTGACCGAAGCCCTGCGTGGCGCAGGCCTGGATCCTTCAGCCTCTGCCGAACTGGTGGCGCGCCACAAACCCACCTACACCGAGCTGCTGGGTTTTTTGCCGCCCCGGGTGGAAGCGCGCATGACTTTCACGGGCGCCTTGGACCCGCAGATCGTTGAGATGCAGGAGGCCCTGCGCTCGCACGCCATGGAGACGCCGCACCTGGACCCCAAGGTCACGCAGCTGATGCTTTTTGGCATGCTGCTGATGGACGGCAACGACGCGGCCGAAACACACGCCATTGCCGCGCGCCACGAAGGCGCGAGCTGGCAGGAGCTGCAGGCGGCTGTGAGCCTGTGCTTTTTGTTCCGCGGCCTGCCAGCGGCCAACCGGGGCGCCGACACCCTGGCCCGCGTGGCCGCGCGCGAAGCGCAGGCCACGAGCACCTGAAGGTCGGCATGGCGCAAGACACCGAGCGCGCAGCGCCGCAGGCCCCGCCCTGCCAGGGCCCAGACCGGCACACGCGCACACCGCGCTTTCAGATGCCAGCGCTGGCCTGCGACACGCACGCCCATGTGTTCGGCCCAGAGGCGCGCTTTCCTTTCTCGCCCGAGCGCAGCTACACGCCCGAAGACTGCACGGTCGAGCAATACGCCGCGCTGCTGCAGACCCTGGGCATAGCGCGCAAGGTGGTGGTGCACGGCGGGGCGCATGGCACCGACAACCGCGTCAGCCTGGACGCGATCGCGCGCCTGGGACCGTCGGCTCGCGGCGTGGCCGTGATCCGACCTGGCCTGGGCCACGATGAGCTGCAGCGCCTGCATCAAGGCGGCATGCGTGGCTGCCGCCTGTCCACGGTGGTGCGCGGCGGCGCCAGCTTTGAGCACCTGGAAGCCCTGGCCGCCCAGACCCTGGAGCTGGGCTGGCACTTGGTGCTGCATCTCAAGCATTCAGAGGAGCTGGTCGCCCTGGCGCCGCGCTTGCGCGCCCTGCCAAACCCCTTTGTGCTCGACCACCTGGGCCATGTGCGGGGCAGCGAGGGCGTGGATTCGCCGGGCATGCGCGCGGTGATGGACCTGCTGGAGACCGACCGCTGCTGGGTCAAGCTGGCCAGCCTGTACCGCTCGTCGTCGCAGCCTTATCCACACGCCGACATGCTGCCCATGATCCACCGCGTGGCCGCAGCGCGGCCCGACCGGCTGCTGTGGGGCAGCAACTGGCCACACCCGATTTACGCCGGGGCCATGCCCAACGATGGCGACCTGGTCGACCTGATCCCCCTGTGGACGCCCGAGCCCGCCGTGCAGCAGCAGATGCTGGTCGACAACCCGGCACGCCTGTATGGCTTCGAATAAACACCTGCTGAGAAAGACACGCCGATGAACCCCTCGTCCCTCACCCGCCGCCTGGCATGCCTGAGCCTGCTCACCGCCTGCCTGGGCCTGCACGCGCAGACCTTTCCTGATCGCGCGATCACCATGGTCGTGCCCTTCCCGCCCGGCGGCACCACCGACATCCTGGCGCGCGCCATTGCCGACCGCATGTCACGCGAGCTCAAGCAGCCCGTGCTGGTGGAAAACCGCGGGGGTGCCGGCGGCAACACCGGCGCCGAGATGGTGGCCAAGGCCAAGCCCGACGGCCACACCCTGATGCTGTCGGCCGCCGGCCCGCTGAGCATCAACCAGCATCTGTACACCAAGCAAGGCTACGACCCCCTGCGCGATTTCGCTCCGGTGAGCCTGGTGGCCTCGGTGCCCATCATGCTGGTGGCCCACCCGCAACGGCCCTATCAGAACCTCAATGAGTTCATTGCCTACGCCAAGGCCAACCCAGGCAAGCTCTCCTACGGCTCGCAAGGCAACGGCACCACCAGCCACCTGACCATGGAGCTGCTCAAGCGCCGAGCTGGCCTGCAGATCACCCACATTCCCTACCGCGGCAGCGCGCCCGCCTCCACCGATCTGATGGGCGGGCAGATCGACGTGATGTTCGACAACTCACCGTCGACCTTGCCGCATGTGCAGTCGCAAAAAATGCGCGGCCTGGCCGTGGCCTCGCGCGCCCGCGTGCAGGGCATGGAGAGCTTGCCCACGGTGGCCGAGGCGCTCAGCGGCTTCGAGTCCACCGCCTGGTTCGGCATCGTGGCGCCGGCGCGCACACCCGACGCGGTGATTGCCGTGCTCAACCGCAGCATAGACAGTGCGCTGCGCCAAAACGAGGTCAAGGAAAAAATGGCGGCCTCCGGCGTCGAGCTGATAGGCGGGCCCGCGGCCGACCTGGGCAAGTACATGCGCGATGAAAGCGGCAAGTGGGCCGAGACCATCAAGTCGCTCTCGCTCAAGCTCGACTGAAAGGCCGCCCGCCATGGCCCGCGCCCCTGCCCTGGCCCCGTCTGTTGACGGTGAAGAAGGCGCGCGCACGCTGTCCACCGAGCTGACCGCACGCCTGCGCGAGGCCATCTTGTCGGGCGAGCTGGCGCCGGGCAGCAAGCTCAAGCTGGACATGCTGCGCGAGCGCCTGGACCTGACGCTGAGCAGCAGCCCGCTGCGCGAGGCGCTCTCGCGTCTGGGCGCCGAGGGCTTGGTGCGCATCGAGGACCAGCGCGGCTACTGGGTGGCGCCCGTGTCCGAAGCCAACTTGAGAGAAATCGCACGCCTGCGCATCCACCTGGAGACCTTGGCCTTGCGCGAATCGATCTCCCTGGGCGATGCGCAATGGGAGCACGCCATCGCCCAGGCGCTGCACCAGTTGGCGCAGGCCCCGCGCCAGGAATCGAACCGGCAGGCCCCAGGCGCCTGGGAAGCCGCGCACCGACAATTTCACTTTGCGCTGCTGGGCGCCTGCGGCATGCCGCTGCTGCTGCAGTACTGCGCCAGAGTGCACGACCAGAACGACCGGTACCGTCGCCTGTTCTTGCAACGCAACCCCTTCGACCGCAACGTTCACGGCGAGCACCAGGCCATCGTCGAGGCCACCTTAGAGCGCAACGCCGACCTGGCCTGCGCGCTGCTGGCCCAGCACATCGACCGCACCACACGCAACATTTGCACGGCGCTGGTCTGACCGACTTCAGAGCACCCACCCCCAAGGAGACATTGATGACAAAAAACCGCATCCGCCGCAGCCTTCTGGCCCTGCCGCTGCTGGCCCTGGCCGTGCCCGCCTGGGCCCAGGGCAGCTACCCCAGCAAGCCCATTCGCATCGTCGCGCCCTTTGCCGCTGGCGGCGCGGCCGACACCGTGGCCCGCATCGTCGGGCCCAAGCTCTCGGTCGCCCTGGGCCAGCCTGTGCTCATTGAAAACCGCGCCGGCGCTGGGGGCTCCATAGGCTCGGCCCAGGTGGCTGCGTCGCCGGCCGACGGTTACACCTTGCTGATGAACCTGGGCCCGCCCCACCAAACCGTGCAGCTGTTCACCAAGGGCGTGAACTACGACCCGGTCAAGGACTTCAGCGCCATTGCCAAGGTCGCTGTGGCCCCGCAGGCCGTTGCCGTGCCAGCGAATTCGCCCATCAAGTCCATGGCCGATCTGGTGGCGCAGTCGCAGGCCAACCCCAAGGGCCTGTCCTTTGGCACCTCGGGCGCCGGCACCTCGCAGCAGCTGGCAGGCCTGCTGCTCACCACCACGCAAAAAGCCAAATTGACGCATGTGCCTTACCGGGGCGGCTCGGCCGCGCTGACCGACGTGATCTCGGGCCAGGTGGACCTGGGCATTTTGGTGCTGTCCAACTTGCTGCCGCATGTGCAGACCGGCAAGCTGCGCATCCTGGCGGTGGTCGAGGCCAACCGCTCGGCCAGCGCGCCCACCATTCCCACCGCTGCAGAAAGCGGCATCCCCGGCTTTTCTGTGCCAGACACCTGGGTTGGCCTGTTGGGTCCAGCCGGCATGCCCGCGCCCGTGGTGCAGCGCCTGGGCGCTGAGATGGACAAAATCATGCGCGACCCCGAGGTGGTCGCCCGCATGAACCAGGCCGGCTACGACATCAAGTTCGCGGGGCCTGCCGATTTTTCACGCCAACTGGCCGACAGTGCCCAGCTCTACAAGTCCCTCACCCAACAAGCGGGCATCACGCCCGAATGACAACTCACCCAGGAGCCCCATCTTGCCTTTGCTTTCCCAACGCCCCAGCCAGCCCCGCATCACTGTCATCCTGACCTTTTTGATGGAGAACTGGTCGCCGGGCAAGGCGCCGCCCTACTCGCCCATGACCAGCCCGCCCAAGGCCGGCACCGAAGACCGCGCCGGCATCTTGTGGGCCAACTACGGCGGGCGCTTTGGCATGGCGCGCTTGGTGCGCACCGCGCGCCGCCACGGCGTCTTTGGCACAGCCTGCATCAATGCGCGTTCGGCCGAGCTGTTCCCAGACACGGTGCGCCAGATTGCCGCCGCCGGCTTCGAAATTGCCGGCCACAACTACGCGCAAGACCAGGTGCTCTCAGGCCTGAGCGAAAGCGAGGAAGTGGCGCTGGTTCGCCGCAGCCTGGGCATCTTGACGGAGATAGGCGGCCAGCGCCCGGTGGGCTGGCTCAGCTCGACGATTGCCACCAACGAGCGCACTGCCGAGGTGCTCAAGCGCGAAGGCCTGCTCTGGCACGGCGACTACAACGACATGGACCTGCCCGGCATGATAGAGACTCCAGCCGGCCCCATCGTCGGACTGCCTCACAGTGACTTTGCCGACAACCGCGTGCTGCGCGGCGCACCCATAGACTGGTTCACCACCTACAAGGACCTGTTCGACTTCCAGTACCAGCAAGAGCCGGGCTCGATGATCAACATCACCATGCACGGCAACTTTGGCGGCCGACCATTGATGGCCGCGCAGCTCGACAAATTCCTGAGCTACATGGGGCAGTTCGAGGGCGTGTGGATGCCCCGCCACGACGAGCTGGCCGAATGGACCCAGGCGCAAGGCACGCCAGAGGTCAAGCTCAGCCACTGGTACGCGCCGTCAGCAGCCTGAGCGCGCTCAGCGCCGCTGTAGCACCTCCAGGCTGGGGCGGGGCCCGCTGGCCTTGCCCGTGATGGGCGGGCGCGGCAAGCGCGACTCGCCTTCTTGCAGCGTAAAGCGGTGCTCCAGGCTGAACCAGGGCCCGCTCACGTCGGGCTCGGGGCAGCCGCCTTCGTGTCGGACATACTGGCCAATGAGCGCACGCGTGACCGCGAACTGCACATCGGTCTGCAGGTTCGGGTCGTCCGAGGAATACACCTGCGAGAACTGCGTCTTGTAGCCGGGCTTGCTCATCAAAAAATGAATGTGCGCCGGCCGCATGTTGTGCCGCCCCTGCGCCCGGATCAAATCGCCCACCGGGCCGTTGACCGGGATGGGGTAGCCGACGGGCTTGATGCTGCGAAAGCGCACACAGCCTTGGGCATCGGTGGTGAAGGTGGCGCGCAGGTTCATGTCGGCCTGCACGGGGTCCTGGTTCTCGTAAAAGCCCTCGGAGGAAGCTTGCCAGACATCGACCCGCACATCGGCAAGGCCTTGACCCGCCTGGTCCTGCACCCAGGCGGTGACGAAGATGGGATCACCCGGCGTGGGCGAGCGCACGATGGAGGCGCCCTGCGCCATGGGCGGCGAGCCATCGCGCCAGAAAGGCCCCAACAGGTTGGCCGTGGTCAGTTCGGCGCCATCGGCCGCACCGTTGTTGAGCAGGCACACCAGGGCCGAGACACCCAGCGAGCCCGCGGCCAGCACCACCTCGTTGTGCGAGGCATTGGTCGCCTGCCCAGCCCGGGCAATGCAACTGCACACCTGCTGAAATTCGGCTTCGGTCAGTTTGACCTCGCGCACGAAATCATGGAGATGGCGCACCGCGCTCTGGAGAATCTGCCTCAAGCGTGGGTCAGAGCTGCGCTCAATCTCCGAGAGGACGGCCTGGGTCACATCGCTTTCTTGAGTAATGATCATGGACGCAATCTTAATGAAAGCTTGCGCACTTGCCGTGTCGGCCGCCTCAAGTGGGTGTCTTCGCAGGAGGCAGGCGCAACAGTTGGCGCGCATTTGTCTCAAGGACGGCAGCTTGCTCATCGGCCGAGAGGTGGGTCATGGCGGTCACAATGTCGACCGGCTGTTCATAGGCGATCGGAAAGCAGTAGTCGCTGCCCATGAGGATTCGATCGCTGCCGACTTGACTGATCAGAAAGTCCAGCACCGGGGCGCTGTAGCCAATGGTGTCGTAATGAAAGCGGCGAAGGTAGGACTCGGGTGATGCCGAAAGCCGCCCCAGGTCCGCACGCTTTTCCCAGCCGCGCCGGAGCCGGCCGACCAGGTATGGGAAGGCGCCTCCCGCATGAGGCAGCACGAATTGCAGCTTAGGAAAGCGGTCCAGCACCTGCCCGAAAATCAAGTGGGCGGCAGCCACTGCGGTCTCAAAAGGGTTGCCCAGCAAGTTGGTCAGGTAGTGGGCTTCTAGCCTATCGGGGGCCAGCACGAAGGTCGGATGCAGGAACACCGGCAGCCCCAGATCCTCAAGCCGTTCGTAGACAGGGAAGAACGAGGGATCGGACAGGTCTTTGCCCAGCACATGGGTGGCGATGCAAACACCCCGAATGGCCTGGAAGCTGGCGATTCGGTCGATCTCGCGCAAGGACAGGTCGATGGCCTGCAGCGGCAAGGTGGCCAAGCCAAAAAAATGCTCGGGATGACTCTCATGCGCCTGTACCAGGCAGTCGTTGTAGAGGCTCGCTAAGGCATGGCCATCCTCGCGACCAGCCCAGTACACCATAGGCTGCGACAGCGACAGCGCCTGGGCCTGCACGCCTTGCTGCTGCATCATCTGCAGGCGCGCCTGCAGATCCACAAACCGGGGTCCAACCGGCCCGGTAGAAAGATGCCCGTGCCAAAAGCGCGGTCCGCTCGAGGTGTCTTCCCACTGCAGTCCATGGGCCAGGCCCCGACGATGAAGCTCATCGAGCCAAGGCTGGGGGAACCAGTGCGCATGAATATCCACTGGACAACAGTTGCAAGCCGGCGTCAAGCGCCGGTAATCCTGCGGGAGATCAGATGCGTCCTGCGTCATAGAAATCTCAGGATATAGAGCGACAAGTCTGGCACGTAGGTCACCAATGCCAACGCGCCCAGGCTCGCCACAAAGAAAGGCAAGATGCCGCTATACAGCACGGACAGGGGCAGCTTGAAGACGGCCTGCCCCACAAACAGGTTGATGCCGAACGGCGGCGTGAAGGTGCCCAGGCTCAGGTTCATGACCACGATGACACCAAAATGCACTGGGTCAACCCCGAGCACCTTGGCCACCGGGGCCAGCAAAGGCGTGAGCACCAAGATGGACGAGGCCGTGTCCAGAAACATGCCGACCAAGAGCAGCAGCAAGTTGATGGCCAGCAAAAGCATCCAGGGCTGGACCTTGAGTTCCACGACCCAGCTCACCAGGGCTTGAGGTATGCCATTGATGGTCAACAGCCAGGAAAACACGCCAGCTGCGGCGATGATGATGAACACCTGCGATGTCAGGATCAGCGAGCGCCCCGCCGATTCAAGGATGTCCATCCAGCCCATTTCACGATAGACCAAGCCGACCACCACCATGGCGTACACACAGGCAATTCCAGCGGCCTCGGTCGGCGAGAAAATGCCAGCGTAGATGCCGCCCAGCACAGCGACAGGCGCACCGATGGACCAGATGCCGTCGCGGGTAGCGGCCCAGAATTCGGCACCGGAAAATGGGGCACCGCGTCCTTCAACTCCCCCACGCCTCACGTACCACCAAATCGTCAGAGATAAAAAGGCCGCCATGACGAGGCCGGGCACAAGTCCCGCCGCGAACAGCTTGACGATGGAAGTCTCTGAGGAAATTCCGTAGAGTATGAAGCCGATCGAGGGTGGAATGAGGTTATCGATGGCGGCGCTGGAAACCAGCAGGCCAGATGCAAAGCGGGGCGAGTAGCCGGCTTGCCGCATGCGGTCGTAGGTCAGGCTGCCCACGGCCGCGACAGTGGCAGCCGTCGAACCAGAGACTGCGCTGAATACCGCGGTGGTGCCCAAGGCCGTCATGGGCAGACCGCCTCTCATCCCCCCCATCATGGAAAGCACCCAACGCACCAGCCGCCGCGATACGCCGCCGCGACCCATCAGGTCGCCCGCAAAAATAAAGAAGGGGACCGCCAGCAGCGCGAACTTGTCGATGCTGCTGAACATCACCTGGTGCAAGGCTGTAGGCGGCACCGAGCCCGACACAAGCAAGAAGGTCGTCGCCGACGCAAGCAGGACCAGGAAAAAAGGCAGGCCCAGCGCCAGCAGGGCAAGCGGCAGGACGGAAAGAAGCAAAATCACCCATTGCTCCCGTGTGGCTCAGTCAGCCAGCGGCGCCAGCGCACAATCACCGCCAAGGCCGACAAAAGAAAGCCCACCATCAGAGCCGAGTGTGGGATGAGCTTGGGTATTTGGGCGCCTGCACTGACCGCCTCTGTCTGGTAGAACATCTGAAGAATGGTCCAGGACTGCCATGCGACAAAAAGGCAAATACCGACCATCACTGATGCGATGACGCAGTTCACAGCAAATCGGCTGCTTTGACCCAGCCGCGCGTAGAAGAGGTCCATGTTGAGGTGGTCACCCCGCCAAGACACCACGGCCGTGCCGAAAAACACGCCCCAGATGACCATGCCCACCAGCACCTCCTCGGCCCAAAAGATGGACTTGCCCAGGGCATAGCGCCCGATCACATTGGCCAAGTTGAGTGCGACACCGCCGAGCATCACGACACCCAGGACGATGTAGAGCCAGCGCAGGCCATCCTTGCTGCTGGACACTTCAGCCCCTGCTTGTGGCCCCTGGTGGGGCGGTGTCTCGATGTTTTCGGAGTTCATCGGGGGCTTTGAGCCTGGGGCCTCAATGCTTCTGGCTGGTGGCCAGCAAACGCTTGTAGAAGGCGTTGACCTGGGCGTTGTCCTTGGTCACCTCCTCGCCAATGCCGGACAGGAGGCTGCGCAGGCGAGTCTGGTCTGCAGCTGAAAAGCGCAGCCACTCGCCACCCGCGTCGGACCAGCGCTTGCGGGACTCCTCGTCAATCTGGCGCGACCGGGCCATCATGCGTGCCTGAACCTTGTTGCCTTCGTCGACGACCATCTGCCGCAGGTCGGGCGGAAGGCGGTTGAGGAAGGCCCGGCTGATCACCCCAACCGACACCACCATGGTGTCATTGGACTCGGTCAGCGCCTTGTTGATCTCGTTGAACTTGAGGTTCACGTACACGGCCGTGGCGCTTTGCGTGCCGTCAATCACACCCTGCTGCAGGCCAGGGATGACCTCCGACAGGTCCATGGGCACGGCTGTGCCTCCGAGTTGCCGCATTTTTGCGCGCTCGGCCGCGGTGGCATTGACGCGGAACTTTTTGCCCTTGATGTCGTCGATCGAACGTATGGGCTGCTTGCCAAAGTAGTTTGCAAAGGCAAAGGTGTAGACCGAGATCACCTGCATGTTGCGGTTGGCGCCCAGTGACAAGATTTCCTTGTTCATGTCGGGGTCGAGCAAGGTCTTTTCGGCATGGACCATGTCCTTGAACATGACGGGGATGCTGAAGGTGCCAAACCGGGGATCGACACCGGCAAAGAAATCGGCTGGTGCAGTGAAGGCTTCCACGGTGCCCAATTGCAGGCCCTCAATCTGGCTGGCAATGGTGCCCAGCTGATTGCGTGGGAACAGCTGCACCGCGATCCTGCCCTTGGAGCCGGCCTCAAGGGCTTCCTTCATCCAGGTTCCCCACTG
>CANHKH010000058.1 GCA_947460165.1 Comamonadaceae bacterium | reverse complement strand
CTTGCGGTCGCCGAGTTGTAGTTGGCCAGCGTCTTCATCTCAACGGTGCTCAAGCCCGCATTGTTGGTTCTTGTACCGGCTGCAGGGTTGCTGGCCACCGGGGCCGACTGGCCCGTGACGGTGCTGTCCCAGAAACTGTTGCCCAGCGTTCCGCTGGCGTTGTTGCCCACCAGACCACCCGACACGGTGGCCAGACCGGCCACAGGGCCGGCGGCATAACTGTTGCTGATGGCGCCGCTGTTGGCGCCAGCCAATCCACCGGCGTAACCGCCAGAACGGATGCTGCCCAGGCTGGACGCGTAGGCATTGATGAGCGTGCCGGTGGATTGGTTGTCACCGATCACGCCCCCCGCCAACATTGCCGCCCCGGCTGTGCCCGTGACCGTGGCTGTTGAAAACACCCGGTCTACCGCGCCGGTGTTCACCCCCACGATGCCGCCCACACCATGGCCAGTGCCCGAGCTGTTGCTGCTGGTCACGGTCCCGGTGGAGCTGCTAAATGTCAAGGTGCCTGCGTTGGAGCCAACCACGGCGCCCACACTTTGTACGCCGCTGACTTGCGCGTCGAGCAAACGAATTCCGCTGAGCGTGGCCCCTGTGCCCACCGTGCCAAACAGGCCCACGGGAGAGGGCTGGGTCGAGTTGATCGTCAGGTTGGAAATGGTGCAGCCCCCAGATGCTGCAGGGCAAGCAGCCTGACTTCCACTTGAAAGCGCAGAGCCTATAAAGGTACCCGTGAAAGCTTGTGTTGGGGTTCCCACAGGCACAAAACCTGCGCCAGACCAGACATCCGAGTTACTAAAATTAATTGAGTTTTGAAGTGAATACGTCGCTGCCGTATTGAGTCCCATCAATTGCAATTGATGTCCACTTGTCACTTTGAGTGCGTACTCCGATGCAAGCATCGGATAAGTGGCCCCAGTAGCACCCGAGTTGTTGTTGTAAGTGCCATCGGCGTTAACCAACACCCAATAATTACCGGCACTGGCCCGGCCACTGGCCGCTGAACCCAGCGTGGTTGTAGTGAAATTCAATCCAGACAACGCCGAAACTGTTCGCAAATCGCTGCTACTCAAACCTGTGGCACTGGCACCCAATGTGGCTGCTGCGCCAATCGCGTCATTACCGATCGCGTAATAGCCACTGTTGGCGCTCGAGTTGAAATACATGGCACTGAATGTGGGCGCTACAGCCGAACCCGCTGCGCTAATGCCTGTCGTGTTGCCAGTGCCTACATAACCGATTACTCCGCCCATCACGGCCGTACCAGATACGCTGGGGGTCACCGAAATAACCTGGTTGGCTGTCACAGTGACGGATCGACTGAGCGTGAAGTTGCTGCCTGAAATTGCGGTCACTGTGGTACCCGCTGCTATCCCTGTACCCGAAACGGTTGCTCCAACCTTGATACCGCCGCCGGTCATATTGGTGCTTGAAAGACCGATCACAGTGCCGTTCGTGACCGCGGTATTTATTTTTGCCGTCACAGGTGCGGTGACCTCGCCAGCACTGTAAGCGGCCGCAATTGAAGCCGGCACTGTAGAGGCGACCTGCCCAATCAAGCCGCCCAAATAAGAGTAGTACGTCGGGGAATAGGCTGTATTGGTTTTCACATTGCCCGTGGCATACACGTTACTGATATTGGGGCTGGCCAGTTGACCCGTGACAGCAATAGGCGTCGTAATGGTGCCAAAACTACTGTCGCTCAATGTATAGCCATCGGTGGTAGTGCCATTGACTGTTTTACTGGTGAAGCCTGTGATGGTGGTACCGGGATTGATGCCCGGTCCTGTCACCGTCATGCCCACGGCAAAACCGCCACCCACAGACCAAGTGTTCTTGAATACGAGGAAACCCGCAACAGGCACGGTTGCGGCGACAGATAACGCAGCGTTGGTCCCCGTCACGGCCCCTGAAATGGGGCTGCTGGCACTGGTGCTCAAGGTGTACTGGCTTCCGGCGCCACCAAAACCATTGGTCAAAGTGCTTGAGGTGGACTGAATGCCCGTGATGAAAGTGTTAGCAGGAACACCTGTACCGGTGATGACGGTGCCAGGGGCGAAATAACCTTTCACGGTGCCGCCCAAAGTCAAAGTATTCCCTGAAATGCTGGCGGCACTGCTGGATGTGGGATTGCTGATGGACCAGGAAGTACCAGTGGTTGTCTGATTCAGCGTGTAAGAACCTGAACTACCATAGCCCGTACCAGAAACGATAGTGACACCTGTTGCGCCGCCCACCCCCGTCACAGTCGCACCCACACCGATGACGCCGCCGACCAAATTACTGGTGGGACCAATATTCATGGCGGTTGAAGTCACCGTGATCGACATGCTGGGGCTGATGGTGCTCACTTCCGGAATGGCCGTGTAACCAATCAACCCTCCAGCAGAACCATTGTTGTTGATGGTGACGCTGCCGCTGGCGTAGCTGTTGTTGATCGAACCACTGGATTGGTTAAAGCCAATGAGGCCGCCTGCAAAAGTTGTTTTAACGTTTGAGCCAGTGGTTCCTGAAGACAAAGCGGTCAAGGCCGAAACCACAGCACCTGTGGCAAAACTGTTGCTGACACTACCGCCTGCTAAATTGGTCCCAATCAAGCCGCCCACGCCGGCTCCAGATGCGCTGCTTGTACTCGTGACGGCGCCGGTGGCATAGCTGTTAATGACTGTACCGTAAGAGGTCCCTACTAAACCACCAACGCTGTACGCCCCAGTGACCGACCCACTTGCCCAACTCGAAGCCAGCGTTGGCAATCTATCGATCTGCCCAAACCTTCCAACCAATCCACCGACGTCGTCATCTGATGCTGCATTGACACTCGCCGTGCTGTAACTTCCAGTGATGTCATTACTCGTGCGACCAACCAAGCCTCCTGTATAGGATCCATCCGATACTTGTCCTGAACCTGTCACATAGCTGTTCAAGATGGGACCGCCTGCATTTCCAACCAAACCACCCGTGTAAAGATTCGCTCCTGAAACAGATTGTCCGGCCCAATAACTGGACGAAACACCTAAGCTATTGGTTCCCGAAAGCCCGCCGACCGATAACTTGCCGCCATTGGTTCCAGACAGCGTGGCATTGCCCAATGCATAGCTGCCGTAGATGGCGCCACTGGCACCTGTCAATCCGCCAACAACGTAATAACCCGTCACATTTCCACTGGCGTGGCTGTTGAATACCGCTCCTGCATTACCGGCCAATCCACCAATGTTGGAACCAATCAAGGCCATGATATTGCCAGTGGCATAGCTGTTGTTGATGTATGAGGTGTAAGCTTTGAGGCCAATATCACTGACGGTGGCCCCACCAGTGGTCTGCACTTGGTTCAGCGTATAAGTGCCCGCGCCACCAGTACCGGTGCCCAGTGCAGTGACGTAACTGCCCGGCAAAATACCGGGACCAACCACCAAACTGCCCACGCCCAGGTAGTTACTGATGGTCGAGGAAACCAACAAATTACCGCTCACAGTCAAAGTTGTACCTTGAACAGAGGCCGTTCCAGTGAGGGCCGTTGACAACGGTGCATTTCCGACCAAGCCACCAATGTAAATGGTGTTGTAGGCCGAACCACCTGTGACTTGTGCCGCAGAAGTGATTTGAATATTGCCCAAGGCATAGATGTCGTTGACAGCGACAAAGGCACCCCCTGTGCCCGAGGCCATGTGTCCCACAGCCCCCCCTACAGCACCGGCATACAACGGTTTCGTGGCACCCAATGTGATGCTGACGTTGCTGTAACTGCCGCCCGACACGCCAGATGCAACGCCATTACCCCCCAAATACCCCACCAAGCCACCGATAGAAACCACGCCGTATATCCCAGAAAAGGACGTGGAGGGCAAGGTGATCGTGCCCGTGGCATAAGAATTCGTGATCTGCCCCCTTGCTGCCCCTACCAGACCACCGATGTAGCCTCCCCCATTGGAAACAATGTCTCCAGAATAAAAGCTGTTTTGAATTTGACCGGCCTTGGCGCCTTCGCTGGCAGCAAACAGGCCCCCCAAACCCTTTGACTCGAAACCCGGATTCAAGCTCGGCATAGCCACCAGTGCGGTAGCGCCATAACCAGTGATGTTGCCCGTGGCCGAGAGATTGCTAAAGACATTGGCGCCGGCAGTACCACCCGCCACATGGCTGTATCCCACCAAGCCGCCTACCCCGCTGTACCCGCTGACGTTCCCGGACGTGGACAAATTGGTCAGCGTGAGGTCACCATTGAAGATCAGCCCCGAACCAATGTTGCCTATCCGGCCAATCATGCCGCCCGTGTTGTTGGCGATATTGGTCAGGTGGCTTGACATGCTCGCAGACGTGGTGCTGGACACACTGACATGGCCGCTGGTGCTGCTGTCGCTCAGGGTCACACGCCAATTGGCAGCGGTCGAATTGGGGCTGCCACCCAAAGTACCGATCAAGCCCCCCACATTCGAAATGCAATAGTTCACTGCGCAGGTGCTGGCCGCTGTTGTCACCGTCACAGGGCCGGTACTGACGTTGTTGGCCAAGCTCATGTCCCCACTGGGCGCCAACTGGCCGATCAAACCACCCACGCTGTGCAAGGTGCCCAGGGACACGGAGGTCAAGGCACTGCTGCCGGTGGCTAACGCGGCGTTGGCGTTGGTCGCCGTCACGGCCCCCGAACTGATGGCGTTGTTCACTGCGCCCGCGCCCGCACCCAGCAAGCCACCGATAAAGCGCGCCGGCGTGTTTGCAGCATCGACCCCGTTGACCGCCGCACTGGTGTTGGCCGTGCTGACGCTGCTGCTGGCATAGCCGGCCATACCGCCCACGTAGGCAGCGCCGGTGACACTGCCCCCCAGAATTCGAACGTTGTAGAAGTCCGCGCCATAGCCCGCCAAGGCACCCACATAAGTGCTGCCGCTGACCGAAGCGCCAGTGAGCGTCACGTTGGCAATCGAGCCCGTGCTTTTGCCAAAAAGGCCTTGGTAGTTCGACGCAGCCGCCGCAACCGTGAGTCCCGTGATGGTGTGGCCCAGGCCATTGAACGTGCCGCTGAAGGCGGTGGTGTTGTTGCCAATGGGCGTGAAGCCACTGTTGCTGTTCCAAGACGAGGTGCCCGTGGCATCAATGTCCGAGCCCAGCACAAACGAGTTGGCAGCGACCGCCGCTCTGGCCATGCCCTGCAGCGTGGGGCTGGCGGGGGCTGTGGTGGCATCGCCGGCGGCGCCCAGGCTGTTGACGATGGTGTAGCTGGTGGACACGCTGCCCACACCGCTGCCCAGCTTGGTGGCAAAGCTGCCGGTGCTGGCAATATTGACAGGCGCGTTGACCGTGAACAGGGCGTTGTTGCCTGTGGCCGAGGCACTTTGCTGCCCGTACTGAACCGACAAGCCGGCCACACCCGTCAAGGTCATGGTCTTGTTGATGGTGACGTTGTTGTGCGCGTTCAGCGTCAGCGTGTTCAGGCTCCAGCTGAGGCTGTCGTTGACCACGATGTTTCCAAGCTCAGTGCCCGCGGTGCCGGTGTTGGTGGTGCTGATGGTGACGTTGCCAGCGGACAAAGCCGACTGAATGGTCGCGGTATGGATGACCGATGTTGCAACCGAGCTGTTGGGGCTGAATGTGCCGCTGGTGTTGGTGGCTCCAGAGTCTGCGCCCGCGCTGATGGTGATGTTGGCCGGGTCCAGCAGCCACTGGCCGTTGGTGCCCTGTGGGGCCAGGGTGTTGACCTGTGTGGCCGGTCCAATTGTCAGCGTGGCCCCTGATGTTTCCACCTGCCCGCCGCTGCCGCTGCCCGCCGCCTTCGCCTCGATGCGGCCCTCCAGCTGCGTGACGCTCAGTGGGTTGTGCACATCGCTCCACAGCACCACCTTGCCGCCGTCACCCTGTTGTGTGGCGTTGGCCGCTATGCTCGCGCCTGGCGCCATCGTCACCCGCGTGGCCTGGCGCGTGTCACCGCTGCCTTGCCAGTCGCCGCCCACCAGCACCGTGCCGCCGCCTGTGGCGCCACTCGCTTCAATGTGGCTGGTGCCCGTCAGCTCGATGCTGTCGCCCAACAGCACAATCTTGCCGCCCTGGGTGCTCAAACTGGTGGCGCTCAGCTGCCCACTGTTCTTGACCACAGAGCCTTGCAAGCTGGCCAGCGCATGGGCCGACAAGATGATCTGCCCCCCTTCGGCCAGCACGGCGCTGCGGTTTTCCACCAAGGCCGCAATGGCTTGGGCTGTGGTGGTGATGCCGGCCAGACCCGTGCCCGCGTTGTTGAAGTTGAGCGTGATGGCCTCGCCCGAGGCCAAGGCCACCGTGCCTGCCTGGGCAATGACCACGCCTTGGTTGCGCACCTCGGGGGCCAGCAGCGCAATGTAGCCACCTGCGGCGGACGTGAGTTGGCCTTGGTTGACCACGCTGCCTGTGCTTGCGCCCCGGTTGAAGGTGGTTTTGCCAGCCATGAATTCGTCGGCGTTGGCCCTGCCCGTGGTGGCCACCAGGGCGCCCACGTTGACCTGCGCCGTGGGCGAGAAGTACACGCCGTTGGGGTTGCTCAGAAACACTTGCCCGTTGGCACTGATCTGGCCGTAGATTTGGCTGGCGTTGTGGCCCAGGATGTTGTTGAGCACCACCGCGCTGCTGCTGGGTTGCTTGAACTGCACCTTGGCTTGGCTGCCCACGTTGAAGCTGGCCCATTCGATCACGGCGCGGTTGCTGGATTGGTTCACCGTCAGCTGTGCGTTGCCCGCTGGCGTGGTGCTGGTGTGGATGTTGGCGCTGCCGCGGGTGACCACGCCGCCTTGGGGCAGTTGCTTGGCCGCTGGTGGTGTGGGCGGGGGCGCTTGTTGTGCATAGGCCATGCCGGCCAAGCCGCTCAGTGCAAAGCTGGCCAGCGTGCCGCCCACGGTTTGGGCCAAGGTGTTACCGGTGCTGGCTGAGCCCTTGCTGGCGCTGCGTGCGTTTTCGGGCACGGCCTGCAGTTGCTGGGTGCGGCCTGATCGTTTGAGGCGGTAGACGTGGTTCATAGAAGCTAAATCAGAAGTTCAGCGCGGCAGACAGCCACACACGGTGCAGGGTGCGGGTGCCGTCGCTGTCGGCGCCGGTGCTGGGGTTGGCGCTGGGGTTGCTGCCTTGTCGGCGGCTCCAGGTGGCCGAGAGTTCGTGCCCTTGCAGGCTGCGCCAGCTCAGGCTCAGGCCCGTGCCTTGCAAGGTTTGGGCATTGGTGGCGGTCAGCTCGCTCCCCGCCGCATTGCGATTGTTTTTGTAAACGTGGATGCGGCCCCAGTCGACAAAGGGGCTGAGGGTAAAGTCCCCATTGAGGCGGTGCTTGAGCCCGATGGTGACCGTGGCACCCGTGGTGCCGCCGGCCTCGCTGCTGGGGTAGGCCCGAATGCCGCTGGCGCCGCCCAGGTAGAGCTTTTCGGACGAATCGAGGTTGCGACTGGCCCATTGCGCGCCCGCTTGCAGGTAGGCACTGGTTTGACCGGTGAGGCTTTGCTCGCGCTTGTAGTTGGCGTTGAGCTTGCTGAAGGCCCCCGCCGTGTGGGCCGCGTTGGCGTCTGCGGCTGCATGGGGTGAGTTGTCCAGTTTGAGTTGGCCGCGGCTGGCCTGCAGGCTGACGGTGTTTTGGGCAACGCTTGCCCACTGGTCCAGCCAGTTGCCCGTGAGACCGGCGCGCACCACGTCCAGCGTGTAATGCGAGACAGTGGTGGGGTCTGTGGCCCCCATGTTGGCCAAGGCCTGGTTGTCAAAGCGTTTGTGGTCTGTGGTCAGCTGTGCGCTCAGGTTGCGCTCGGGCTGGCGAATGAGGGGGGCCGTGAGGTCTGCGCCCCAGCTTTGGGCCGAGCCGCTGGCTTGCAGCGCGGCAAAACTGCCCACCAGGTGGTAGCGCATGTCAGACGCATGCAAACCGGCGCGCACACCTTGCAGGCCCACGGGCAGCGTGTAGGCCACGCGGCCGTAACGGCTGCCTTCAGTGGCCACCGCTTGCAGTTGCAAGGCATCGCCCCAGCCGCCGGCATTGTTGAGCCAGACGCTGGCGCTGAGGCGGTCGGCACCGGTGGAGACCGAGCCTGCGTTGTCAGCCGTGATGTTGAGGCCAAATGCTTTGCCCTGGCCCAAGGCGATGCGCACGTCGGTGGTGCCGGTTTGGGCGCCTTCGGCAAAGGATGCGGTGGCCACCACGCCCGGCATGTCGTCAAGCAAGAGCAGCAAGCGGTCAAGCTGATGCAAATTGACGGCTTGCCCCGTCACCAGCTGCGCGTCGGCCATGGCCTGTATGCGCTCGCGCGGCAGCTTGCCATCGGGCATGTCGATGCGCACTTGGCCCAGTCGGGCTTCGACCACACGCAAAGTGACCACGCCGCCTTCAATTTCTTGCTGGGGCACCAAGGCGTTCACCAGCCAGCCTGCGCTGCGGTAGGTCTGCACGATGACCCAGGCCGCTTCTTGCAGCTGGGTCAGGCTCAGGTCGCGCCCGGTAAAGCCCGTGAGCGCAGCCTGCAAGCTTGGGGCGCTGAGCAGGGTCTGGCCTTCAACACGAAAGGCGTTGACCCGCACCACAGGCCCGCTGTGGACAGCGGCTGGCGGGGTAGGCTCTTGTGGGGTCTTGAGCTTGGGCGCAATCAGCTGGCCACCGGGCCGCGCTTCGAGTTGCTGCAGCACAGAGCCGGCGTCGGGCGCGGCCATGGCCAGTGCAGGCAGGGACAACAGCAAGGCGGTCAAGCCGGTGCCAAGGCGCTTGGGTGTGAATGCCTGAGAGTGCATGTTCTTGCCCCAGCTCAAGGCTTGCGGATGACCAGTTCGTCAAAGAACTGGTATCCAAAGTTGCGAATGGCTTCGATCACAGCGCCTTCAGCGCCTGCTTCGTGCAGCTTTTTGCGCAGGCGCACCATGCGCACCTGGATGTTGGATTTTTGCTCTTCGCTCAGAACAATGCCCATGCACTGCGCGACCTGCGAAAAATCGAGCCGCGCATCAGACGATTGGGCAAAGGCCTGCAGCAAAGTGGCCTCGGTGGCCGTGATGCGGACGCTGCCGGCAGGGCCGGTCAGATCGAGTTTGTGAAGTGAAAGCACAGCATGCAGACGTATTTGAAGATGCTGGCGATTAAAAGAAATGAATTGTTAGAAACCTTTCTAATGCTTTCAAATTGTTAAATTTCCCGACACAAATACGACAAATGAAGGCAAATAAAGGAATTTGCAGGATTAAGAAGGCAAAAGCCCTCTGCGGTCGTGGCGTCAGCGCGGCGATGGACTTGCCAAACAGCCCTGCATGACACAGGGCGCAAGACTGCTGCGTGGGTCAGGCGATGACTTGCACTGGGGTGAGGAGTTGGTAGCCTATGCCGCGTATCGATTCAAGGCAGTGGCCTTGCGCACCGGCTTGCGCGAGCTTTTTACGCATGCGGGTGATGCGCACTTCGAGGCTGGTTTTGCTGGCCTCGGCACTGTCCATGCCTTGCAATTCGAGCAGTTGCCAGCTTTCTAGGCGGCCAGAGGGCGCGCGGGCAAAGGCAATAAGCAAGGTTTCTTCGGCTGGCGTGAGTCGCACGCTGCCTGCAGGGCCATGCAAAGCTCGTTGCTGCAGGCGCAAACCGCCTGCGGGTGTGACCGACTCCACCTGTTGCGCTTGGTGGCGGCGGGCAAAGCTTTTGAGTGCGGCAGACAGTTCACCAAAAGGCACGGGCTTGGGCAAATACCAGTCGGCGCCGCTGTCGTAGCCCACGATTTTGTCTTGCAGCTCAGAGCGCGCCGAGATGATGATGATGCCTACTAGAGGCTGCACCTGTCGGATGCGGCGCGAAAGGCTATAGCCGTCTTCACCGGGCAGGTTGAGGTCGATCAAAAAAACGTTTGCCGCTGCAACGGCAGCGTGGTCTTCAAGTTCTTCGGCACAACTGAGCGCGACCACATGGTGGCCTTCACCGCGCAGGGCGTCGGCGGTGAGTTCGCGCAAATCGTCGTTGTCTTCGACAAGAACGATGCTCAGGTGGGCAGCCATAGTTCAAATTGGATGAGCGAGTCTGTGGGTAAGTAGCGCAATTGCGCGCCTATGTGCTGTGCCAGATTGAGCGACAAAAACAAGCCCAGCCCGGTGCCCGACTGACGCTGTGCGAAGGCGCTGCGGTAGTACTTGGCAAAGACTTTGTCAGCATCAGGTCGGCCTGCCACGCCCGGGGCGTTGCACACCTGCAGGCTCCAACCGCTGCGCCCGTCTGCATGGGTTTGACTTTGCAGACTGACCTGCACGGGCTGGTGGGGGTCGCCATATTTGAGGGCGTTTTCAATGAGGTTGCTGGCAATGATTTGCATGCATTGCAAGTCGGTTTCTACCAAGGCGGATGGCAAGGTTTGCAGCGCAATGCGGCCTTGGGCCGGGTTGTTGTCTTGCAGCCATTGTTGCAATTGCTGCGCCAAGTCAAAGCGCTGGACCTTGATGACAAAAGGTCTATCGACGAGACGGTCGGTTTGCACGCAACGGTTGAGGATGGTCTTCATGTTGTCAATGGCGCGGCCCGCAAATCTTTGGGCTTTGTCGTTGGCGGCGTGGTCTTTGAGCGCCAGGTCAATGACGGCCAACGGGGTTTTGAGTTCGTGCATCAGCATGTCCATCAGCTGAGATTGATCTAGACGGCGGCGCGTTTCAATGGCGAGTTGTTTGCGCGAGAGAAACAAGCTGTTGCTCACTTGAATCCGAATGCGTTCGAGCTCGCGAGAGCGCACGATGAGCAAGCTGGTCATGAACAGGCCAGAGATGAGTCCATAAAGCAACACCAAATAAATAGACACCACAGTGCCTTGCAACACACCCAAGCTGGACAAAATGCTCAGGGCCAACACGACGATGACCACCAAGTAATAGCTGACCACCGCAATTTTTGGCAACTGGTACGAATGGGCTTGGTCAGGCTCGGACGGTGGTAAGCGAACACACAATGCGACCGCCAACATGATGATCAAGCCCACTGCATTGAGCACCATGTTGATGCTCAACGCCAAACGTGCCTGACCCATGGCGAACAAGACCATGACCACCGCACTGACCAGCAGCAGGGCTCGAATGAGCCATCGCCCCCAATCCGGGAACCTGTACTCCTGCAAAAAGCGGTACTCAAAAATCACAGAAAAAGCCGTGGTCAACAGAACAAGGGTGTTGTAGAAGATGTCTTGCGTGCTCGGAGCCGCAAAATCGGCCATGAGAATGCGGTGATAGCCCAGGTAACAGGCGGTGTACAGCAGCAACACCACTTGGCGCACGACAAAAATGCCATTGACTGGGTCATGGTCTTTCAGCCACGCGAGGAAAACCCACATCAAACAAGAAAAAAGAAACGCCAACAAGGCTGAATAGGCCAGCCACAGCACATGCTCTTGGCGCAGCATGTCGCGCGGGGTCAGCGCTTCCACATGCATGAGCTGCGTGCTGCTGGTGCTCAGGCGCAACCAAACATCGCGAGCTACCGGCTGCGACGGGATGACAAAGGTGTGGTTGAGCGATTCAAATTCAGTCGCAGCCAACGCTGTGCGGTCGCCTGTGGTGCGGGCGGCCTTGCCATGCGGCAATTCAAGCGGGTCGTAAAGTGTGATGTGGTCCAGAAAAACCGGGCGAATGCGCAGCACCAGTTTGTCTGCGCCGCCCGAATGCACGGCGCCTATTTTCAAGCGAATCCACTGTGCGTCTGGGGTAAAGCCTTTGCTCAAGACCCCTAGATAAGGGGTGTAGCTGGCCGCTCGGGCTTGCTCAAAGCTGGCACTGCCTGTGGTATCGGTCCAGACAGCTCTTTCAAGGATGTGGTCTTGCGCCAAGACCGCAGTCGCCCCCCACAGAGCGAACACCATCAAAAGCACACACCTGCAGCGCAGCAGAAGTGAAGCCCAAGGGTGGTGACAGGACATGTTTTTTAATTACAAGTTTTGGGTTCCCATGGGAATGTTAACAATGTCGCCATCGGAGTCAGAATGTTCAATGTCTTTGAAGAGGTCACCTACAGCGCTTGAATGTGCGCCACATCTGGCTTGTGCAGCCATTGCGCAAACTCATCGGCCAGCTGCTGGCTGGCCGCCGCCGCGCCTTGCCAGGCGGCCATGCG
>CANHKH010000057.1 GCA_947460165.1 Comamonadaceae bacterium | reverse complement strand
GGCGGCTTGCACCAGTTCTTGCAGGGCGTGCAGGGTGCTGTGGTGGAAGTGGTGCACCCGCTGGGATTTGTCGGCCGGCACCAGGGCGCGTTGGCGCAGGTGGTCCTGGGTGGTCACGCCGGTGGGGCAGTGGCCGGTGTGACAGGTTTGCGCCTGGACGCAGCCCAGCGCCATCATGAAGCCGCGCGCCGCATTGCACCAGTCGGCGCCCAGGGCCATCAGGCGGGCCATGTCAAAGGCGCTGGTCACCTTGCCCGCTGCACCAATGCGAATGCGCTCGCGCAGGTTCACGCCCACCAGCGTCTGGTGCACCAGCGACAGCGCTTCTTGCAGCGGCATGCCGACGTGGTCGGTGAATTCCACGGGTGCTGCGCCCGTGCCGCCTTCGGCGCCGTCCACCACAATGAAGTCGGGCGTGATGCCGCTTTGCTGCATGGCTTTCACCATGGCAAACCATTCCCAAGGGTGGCCAATGGCCAGCTTGAAGCCGGTGGGCTTGCCGCCCGAGAGCTGGCGCAAGCGGTCAATGAAGGCCATCATTTCCAGCGGGGTGGAAAACGCGCTGTGCGCGGCCGGCGAGACACAGGTCACCCCCACCGGCACGCCACGTGCCTCGGCAATTTCAGGCGTGACCTTGGCGCCTGGCAGCACGCCGCCATGGCCGGGCTTGGCGCCCTGGCTCATCTTGAGCTCAATCATCTTGACCTGTGGATCGCGCGCATTGGCCATGAATTTGTCGTCGCTGAAGCTGCCGTCCTCGTGGCGGCAACCAAAGTAGCCCGAGCCAATTTCCCAAATCAGGTCGCCGCCGTGCACGCGGTGGTGGCGCGAGATGGAGCCCTCGCCGGTGTCGTGCGCAAAGCCGCCCATGTAAGCGCCTTTGTTCAGCGCCGCGATGGCGTTGGCCGACAGCGAGCCAAAGCTCATGGCCGAGATGTTGAAAATGCTGGCCTCATAAGGCTGGGTGCAGGCCGATGCAGCGTTTGCCCCAGGCACGCCACCTATCCAGAGCCGAAAGTCAGCGCTTGCCAACTGGGTGGGCTGTGCCGAGTGGTTGATCCACTCATAGCCGCGCGCGCCCACATCCAAGTGGGTGCCAAAGGGCTGGGCGTCGGGCGCGCCCTTGGCGCGCTGGTACACCAGCGAGCGTTGCGCGCGCGAGAAGGGCGCTGCCTCGCGGTCGCTTTCAATAAAATACTGCCTGATTTCTGGCCGAATGAACTCCATCAAAAAGCGAAGGTGTCCAATGACCGGGTAATTGCGCGTGATGGCATGGTGGCTTTGCTGCAGGTCCAGCACGCCTCTGAGCGTCAGCAAGCCAGCGCCTAGGAAAACCAGAGCGCCCGAGCCCCACACCAGCCAGCTGAAAAAAGCCCCCGCTGTGACGGCCGCGCACAGGGTGAACACCCAAAATCGAAGGGGCAGCACGGCTTCTAGACGCTTGAACATGAGCGACTCCTTGGTTGCTCGTCTATTCTGCAGTAAAAATTTTTAACAATCTATGTCCTTTGACACCATGTACGAGCCTTTTTTCACGCCCCCACCCGGGGCGCCCAACGTGCCGCTGTCCACCGAGGACTTGGACGAGCTCGAAGGAATCCTCGACGACTTGCGAAGCCGCATGGACGAAACCCCGCAGTGGGAGTTTTGCGAGGGTTTCATGGCCGCCCTGCTGTGCGCCCGCACGCCGGTCGGGCCTTCAGACTACCTGCCTGTGCTGCTGGGCCTGCCCTTGGCTGGCGAGGTGGGCGAAGACCAGGGCTCTTTCAAAGACCAGGCGCAAATGCAGCGCTTTGGTGAACTTTGGTGCCGCCGCTGGGCCGACATCCAGACCCGGCTGCAGGCCGAAGTCAGCGTCCTGGACGACGACCGCTGCTACCACCCCGAAATGCTGGACCAGCGCGGCGACCTGCTGGCCCTGCCCCAGGAGGAGTGGGACGGCTACACCTTGGAGGAGCTGCCGGCCTTTGGCCAGGTGTGGGCGCTGGGCTTTATGTTTGCGGTCGAAAGCTGGCTGGACGACTGGGCACCGCCCAAAGACAAAAAACAGGCCGCGCTCATCAACCGGTCGCTGGCCACCATCGTGGCCTTGACCGAGGACGATCTGGAGCCGCCAGCCTTGCCCAGCTTGGGCGAGACGCCGCCGTCCGTCAGCCAATTGCGGGCCGAGCTTGTGGCCTCGTCCATTTGGGCGGTGTACGACTTGTACGAGACCCACCGCGAACTCGGCCCCCGCGTGGCCACGGTCTATGCCAAGGCCTTGCCCGGGCGCAACGAGGCTTGCCACTGCGGCAGCGGGCTGAAGTTCAAAAAGTGCTGCGGCCGCTGAAGGCCTGACCCCCGCGCTGGCGATGCCCCTGGATGGGGTCTTGGGCACAGCACGGGCTCACTTTCGAAGCTGGACATAATCGGCGCACATTTTGAGGGCTCAGCTTGGCGGGAGCCGGCCGCCCTCAGCCCTTGATCAACCAGCCACCCCAGATGAATTTGCAGACCCTTCGTCAGCTTTTTTACGCGCTGACCATTTTGCTCAGCGCTTTTTTGCTGTTTCAGATCCAGCCGCTCATCAGCAAATTCATCTTGCCCTGGTTTGGCGGCAGCCCCTCGGTGTGGACCACGGCCATGCTGTTTTTCCAGTGCGCGCTGTGCGGCGGGTATTTTTATGCCTTCTTGGTCAGCCGCCGCTGCTCGCCCCGGCAGCAGGCGGCCATCCATTTATCTCTGCTGGCCCTGGCGGCGGTGGCGGCGGCCTTCATCATTCCCGACGCCACGCTCAAGCCCGAGGGCGACGAGGAGCCGGTGGCCAAAATCGTGGCCCTGCTGGCCTTGAGCGTGGGCCTGCCTTATTTCTTTTTGGCCACCACCGGCCCACTGGTTCAGCACTGGTATGCGCGCGCCCACCCCACGGGCTCGGCTTTTCGCCTCTACGCCCTGTCGAACGCCGGGTCGCTGTTTGCGCTGCTGTCCTTTCCCTATGTGTTCGAGCCTTATTTGGCGGTGCAAGACATAGGCCGGCTGTGGACCTGGGGCTTTTGGGCCTTTGCGGGCCTGTGCACGGCCTCGGTGTGGCTCAACCTGCGCTTGGCTGCTGTGGCCCCCTCGGTGGTCAGCGCCTCCAGCCCCCCAAGCCTTGATGCCCAGCACACAGGCCCCGCCCCCAGCTGGATGCGGCGCGCGCTGTGGGTGGCTTTGCCCGCCCTGGCGTCCTTGGCCTTTATTGCCACCACCGACCATGTCAGCCACGACATTGCGCCCGAGCCCCGGCTGTGGATCACCACGCTGGGCTTGTACCTGCTGACCTTCATTGTTTGCTTTGACCACCCGCGCTGGTACCAGCGGCGCCTGGCCGCGCCCTTGTTGGTGCTGAGCTTGTTTGTGTTGACAGGCCGTGACGAGTTGCCCGCCCTCTTGGGACTGGATTTGAGCTACTCCCTGGACTTCACGCGCTGGGCGCATTTCGGGGTGATGTTTTTGATTTGCTTTGTGGCCCACGGCGAGCTCTACCGTGTGCGGCCCAGCCAGGCCCGCTACCTGACCGAGTACTACCTGCTGATGTCGGTGGGCGGCGCCTGCGGGGGCTTGTTTGTCTCACTGGTGGCCACCAACTTGTTTGCCGACTACCACGAGTGGGCGCTGATGCTGCTGGCCGCCTTGCTCTTGGCCGGTGGCGTGCTCTGGCGCGAGGCGGCCCGCCCGCCTGTGCGCTCGGCCTTGGCCGCTGTGGTGGCGGCCGTGGCCTTGTCGGTGGTGTATTGGGAAGACCCCCTCTCGTGGCGCGACCAACACGCGGCAGGCTCGAGCTCCACCACGCTCTACCAGGCCCGCAATTTTTACGGCACCGTGACCGTGGCCGACCAGCGCAAGGCAGGCGCGGCAGAGGCGGACAAACGCATTTTTTACAGCGGCCAGGTGGTGCATGGCGTGCAGTTTTTGCAGGCCGACCGCCTGCGCGCCAACCTCACCTATTACGGCGAGGACAGCGGCGCCGGCCAGACCCTGCGCCATGCGGCCGCCGCCAAGCCGGCATTGAGCGTGGCCATTGTGGGCTTGGGCGCAGGCACGCTGGCCAACTACGCCAGGCCCAGCGATGCGTACGACTTTTTTGAGATCAATCCCGAGGTGATTCACGTGGCGCGCGATTGGTTCGACAACTTGAAACGCTGCCAAGCCCAAACCCAGCGCATGTACCTGGGCGATGCCAGGCTCAAGTTTGAAACCCTGCCTGCAGACAGGCGCTACGACGTGATCGTGCTCGACGCGTTTTCAGGCGGCTCGGTGCCGCTGCACCTGCTCACCCGCGAGGCCTTTGCGCTGTACGCCAAGCGCCTGGCGCCCGGCGGGCTGATCGTGGCCCACATCACCAACAGCTACCTGGACCTCTACCCCGTGGTGAGGCGCCAGGCCCAAGCCCTGGGCTTGGACTTTCGCTGGGTGGACCAGGCCTACGACGGCGAGCGCGGCATCAACTTCAACCGCTACGCCGTGATGGGCCGCAACCCGGCTTACTTTGCAGCCTTCCCAGCCGAGGCCGGTGCGCCCACCGAGCGCTCATCGGGCCTCAAGCCCGAGGACGCGCCCTTGTGGACCGACAGTTTCAGCAGCATTGCGCCCATTGAGCTGAAAAAATGAGCTCACAAAATTGAGCTCCTGCCTTCAGCCGTGAGGCGCCGCCTTCACAAAACCGCCGCCTTGGTGAATCACCGCGGGGTCTGTGCGGTCCAGCGCTGGCTGTCGCACTTCAACCTGCGCGCGAAACACGTCTGACGAATCTTGTGGTTTGAAGCCGATGTGCTTGGCCAAGGTGTTGTCGTACCAAGAGGCCTGGTTGTTAGAGGTGCCGTAGATGATGCTGTGGCCCACCACGGGCGCGGTCAGTGCGGCCATCACCAGGCGTTCGAGGTCGTCGTAGCTCAGCCAGGTGGCCAGCATGCGCCTGTCGCGTGGCTCGGGAAAGGACGAGCCAATGCGGATGCTCACGGTCTCTATGCCCCAGCGGTCCCAGTAGAGCTGTGCCACGTCTTCGCCAAAGGCTTTGGACAGGCCGTAAAAGCCGTCAGGCCGCGGCGGCGACTTGGCGTTGACCACCTCGTCTTGGCGGTAAAAGCCCATCACATGGTTGGAGCTGGCAAAGACCACGCGCTTGACGCTGTGCTTGCGCGCGGCCTCGTAGAGGTTGACCACGCCGGCGATGTTGGCCGCCAAAATCGGCGCCCAGGGCTGCTCGGTGGAGACGCCGCCCATGTGAACAATGGCGTCCACGCCTTGCACCAGCGCCATCACGGCGGCCTCGTCTTGCAGCGGGCACAGCTGGATGTCTTCACCGGCTTGCGCCTGCGGCGGCTTGAGCGGGTGGATGTCGCTCAGGCGCAGCTCGTCGCAATAGCTTTTCAAGCGGACTCGCAACTCGCAGCCCAGGCCACCGGCGGCGCCTGTGAGCAAGAGGCGGGAAAAACGCAAGGGGGTGGCGGGGCTGGCAAGCATGGGGCAGTCGTGTGGTAATTAAGCTTTGAAGCGCGCGGCCAGCTGGGTGACGCCGTCGCGCAGCACGTTTTGGTCGGCGCCCACGGCCACGAACAGCCCGCCTATGTCCAGGTAGTGGCGGGTCAGCGCGTCGCCACCCACCAAAATGCCAGGGGCCTTGCCGCAGGCCAGGATGCGCTTGAAGCCGTCTTCCACCACCTTGACCACCTCGGGGTGAGCGGGTTGGCCCAGGTAGCCCATGTCGGCCGAGAGGTCGCCTGGGCCAATGAAGATGCCGTCCACGCCGTCTATGCTGGCAATGGCTTCCAGGTGCTTGAGGCCCTCCAGCGTTTCAATTTGGATCAGCAGGCAAATCTCCTCGCTGCAGCGCTGGGCGTAGTCTTTGATGCGGCCGTAGCCGCTGGCCCGGGGCGAGCCGGCAAAGCCGCGCACACCGTGGGGCGGGTAGCGGGTGTAGGCCACGGCGTTGCGCGCTTCTTCTTCGTTTTGGACGTAGGGCACGATCAGGGTTTGCGCGCCCAAGTCCAGCAGGCGTTTGAAGGTCACCATGTCGTTCCAGGGCGGGCGCACGGCCGGCATGGTGGGGCTGTCCTTGAGCGCTTGGAGTTGCGTCAAGATGGTGTCCAACTCGTTGGGCGAATGCTCCATGTCCAGCACCATCCAGTCCAGGCCGCACTGGCCCAAAATTTCAGTGCTGATGTGGCTGCACAGGTGTGACCACAGGCCGATTTGCGGTTTGCCCGCTTGGAGAGCGCGTTTGAAGTGATTGATGGGCAGGTCCATGGGAAGTCTCCTTGAGGTCAGGCGCCGGAGGGCTGAATCAGCACGGCGCGAAAGTCGTTGATGTTGGTGAGGGTGGGGCCGGTGACGATGGCGTCGCCCAAGGCGCCAAAAAAGCCGTGGCCGTCGTTGTTATCCAGGCAGGCTGCGGCTTGCAGGCCCAAGGTGCGGGCGCGCTGCAGGCTGTTGGGTGCCAAGTGGGCGCCGGCAATGTCCTCCATGCCGTCCACGCCGTCGGTGTCGCCGGCCAGCGCCCACACGCCCGCGTGGCCTTTGAGTGCCAAGCCCAGGGCCAGCAAGAACTCCACGTTGCGCCCGCCTCTGCCCTTGCCGCGCACCGTCACCGTGGTCTCTCCCCCCGACAGCAGCACGCAGGGCGCGGGCACAGGTTGTTGGTGCGTGGCCACCTGCAGCGCGATGCCGGCCATCACGCGGCCGACCTCGCGGGCTTCGCCTTCAATGCTGTCGCCCAAGATGCACACGCCGTAACCGGCGGCGCGGGCCAGCTGGGCGGCCGCTTCCAGGCCGATTTGCGGCGAGCTGATCAGCCGCGTTTCGCAGCGGGCCAGGCGCGCATCGCCAGGCTTTAAGGTTTCGCCTTGGCCGCTCTCGAGCAGGGCGCGGGCCGCGGCAGGCACCTCAATGCGGTAGCGTGCCAAGATGGCCAGCGCGTCGGCGCAGGTGCTGGCATCGGCCACCGTGGGGCCAGAGGCAATGTCGGGCAGCTGGTCGCCAGGCACGTCAGATATCAAGAGCGTGAGCACCCGGGCGGGTTGGCACAGCGCGGCCAGCCGTCCGCCTTTGAGCGTGGAGAGGTGGCGCCTGACGCAGTTCATCTCGCCAATGGAGGCGCCGCTTTGCAGCAGCTGCGCGTTGATGTGTTGTTTGTCGGCCAGCGTCAAGCCTGCGGCCGGGGCCGGCAAGAGCGCCGAGCCGCCGCCTGAGATCAGGCACAGCACCAGGTCGTCTTCGCTCAAGCCTTGTACCAAGGCCTGGATGCGCTGGGCCGCGCGCAAGCCCGCCTCGTCGGGCACGGGGTGCGCAGCTTCTGTGATTTCTATGCGCTCGCATGCCACGCTGTAGCCGTAGCGCGTGACCACCAGGCCTGTGAGCGGGCCTGACCAATGGTCTTCCACGGCCCGCGCCATGGCGGCCGAGGCCTTGCCCGCGCCTATGACCACCAGCCGGCCTTTGACGCTGGCGGGGTCGGGCAGGTGCGCGGGCACCACCTGGGCCGGCTGGGCCGAGGCGATGGCGGCGTCAAAGAGGGCGCGCAGCAGGTCGCGGGGGCTCATGCCCAGGCTCCCATGGGTGGGTGTTGCCCTTGTAGGAGCCGGCTCGCCGACGATTCTTGGCGCGAGCTCATGAACTTTGAGCGACCACCATCGCCTACAGGCCGGCTCCTCCAAAACTGCAGACAAGGCATGCTCAGCCCTGCGCCACTTGAAAGTTACCAGCGATCTCCAGCGCGCGCACCAAGCTGGAGTGGTCGAGCTGGGCGCCGCCATTGGCCGCGCAGCTGTTCATCATTTGCAAGGCGCTGGCCGTGTGCGGCAGCGACAAGCCCAGTGCGTGGGCGCCTTCGAGCGCGAGCTTGAGGTCTTTTTGGTGCAGCTCAATGCGAAAGCCCGGGTTGAAGCTGCGCTTGATCATGCGCTCGCCATGCACCTCCAAAATGCGGCTGGCGGCAAAGCCGCCCATCAGCGCCTGGCGCACCTTGGCCGGATCGGCGCCTGCCTTGGCGGCGAACAGCAGGGCCTCGCCCACGGCCTCGATGTTGAGCGCCACAATGATTTGGTTGGCCACCTTGCAGGTCTGGCCGTCGCCCACGCCACCCACCAAGGTGATGTTCTTGCCCATCAGCTCGAACAAAGGCTTGACGCGTGCGAAAGAGTCCTCGGTGGCGCCCACCATGATGGTCAGGCTCGCGGCCTTGGCGCCGACCTCGCCGCCAGAGACAGGCGCATCAAGGTAGTCGCAGCCCAGGGCCTGAATGCGCTGGGCGAACTGTTTGGTGGCCATGGGTGAGATGGAGCTCATGTCCACCACCGTTTTGCCTGCCACCAGGCCCTGGGCCACACCGTGCTCCCCGAACAGCACCGCCTCCACATGCGGCGTGTCGGGCACCATGATGAAGAGGATGTCGGCCTGCTGCGCCACCTCGCTGGCCGTCTTGCACGCCTTGGCGCCTGCATCGAGCAGGGCCTGCGGCACGCCGCTGCGCGATTGGGCAAACAGCTCGTGGCCGGCGGCCAGCAGGTGGCCGGCCATGGGCGCGCCCATGATGCCCAAGCCAATGAATCCGAGTTTCATGAATTGATCCTGTCGATGTCAGTCCCTGACCATGCAGGGCATTTTGGGGTTGAAGGTCCAGCCGGGGATCAGGTACTGCATGGCCATGGCGTCGTTGCGCGCGCCCAAGCCCTGTTGTTGGTAGAGCGCGTGCGCGCGCATCACCGCGTCCATGTCCAGTTCCACCCCCAGGCCGGGTTTGTCGGGCACTTGCACCTGGCCGCCACGAATGTGCAGCGGTTCGCGGGTGAGGCACTGGCCGTCCTGCCAGATCCAGTGGGTGTCTATGGCGGTCACCTGCCCGGGCGCGGCGGCGGCGCAGTGGGTGAACATGGCCAGCGACACATCAAAGTGGTTGTTCGAATGCGAGCCCCAGGTCAGGCCGTGCATGTGACACAGCTGGGCCACCCGCACCGAGCCCTGCAGGGTCCAAAAGTGCGGGTCGGCCAGCGGGATGTCGACCGACTGCAGCGCAATGCTGTGCGCCATTTCGCGCCAGTCGGTGGCCACCATGTTGGTGGCTGTGGGCAAGCCAGTGGCGCGCCGAAATTCGGCCATCACTTCGCGGCCGGAGTACACGCCTTCGGCGCCGCACGGGTCTTCGGCATAGGCCAGCACGCCGTGCAAATCGCGCAGCAGGCGCACCGCGTCTTTGAGCAGCCAGCCGCCGTTGGGGTCCAGCGTGATGCGCGCCTGCGGAAAGCGCTCGTGCAAGGCGCGAATCGCCTCCACCTCCTCTTCGCCGCGCAGCACCCCGCCTTTGAGTTTGAAGTCCTCAAAGCCATAACGCGCTTGCGCCGCCTCCGCCAGCCGCACCACCGCCTCGGCGCTGAGCGCTTTTTCATGGCGCAGGCGCAGCCAGTCGTCGGCTGCCTCGGGCTCGCTCCGGTAGGACAGGTCGGTTTGGCGGCGGTCGCCCACATAAAACAGGTAGCCCAGCATGCGCACTTCGGTGCGCTGCTGGCCTTCGCCCAGCAGGGCGCAGACCGGCACGCCCAGGTGCTGGCCCAGCAGGTCAAGCAGGGCGCTTTCCACGGCAGTGACCGCATGGATGGCGATGCGCAAGTCAAAGGTCTGCTGGCCGCGGCCGCCGCTGTCGCGGTCGGCAAAGCGCTGGCGCATGGCGTTGAGCAACTGGTTGTACGCGCCTATGGGCTGGCCCTCAATCAAGGCGCGGGCGTCTTCCAGGGTTTGGCGAATTTTCTCGCCGCCAGGCACCTCGCCCACCCCAGTGTGGCCGGCCGAGTCGGTGATCACCACCAGGTTGCGGGTGAAAAAGGGGCCGTGGGCGCCGCTCAGGTTGAGCAGCATGCCGTCGTGGCCGGCCACGGGGATGACCTGCATGCGGCGAACCACCGGGGTGTGGGGACTGGCGTTCATATCACTCATAAGGTAAGACATCGTACAACCTGCCGGGTCGGCCGCCAGTGGGGCAAACCCGGCTGGCTGGCGTTTGGCCGGGGTCCAAGGGTTCAAGGGCGAGGGGTGTCACTGCGCTTGAGCCTGTCTCGGCTGTTGGACAGGTGGGTGCGCATGGCGGCGCGGGCCGCTTCCACGTCCTGGGCGGCCACGGCGTTGTAAATGCTTTCGTGTTCCTGGTTGACGCGGCGCAAATAGCTTTGTCGCTCGGGGGCTGAGGGCAAGAGGGTGGCCATGCGCGCGCGCGGGATCACGCCTGCGCCCAGGGAGTGCATCAGGTCCACAAAGTGGTGGTTTTGGCTGGCCCTGGCCATGGCTTGGTGGAACTGCTGGTCGGCGGTCACCGCGTCGGTCCCCGCCTCCAGCGCCGCATCAAAAGCCAGCAGCGCGGCATGCATTTCGGCCAGGTTGTCGTCGCTGCGGCGCACAGCGGCCAGGGCGGCGGCTTCGGTCTCGACGCTGATGCGAAATTCCAGCAGGTCTATGACCTCGCGCAGCGTGCCCATGTGCTCAGGGCTGATGCGAAAGGACGGGTGCTGGCTTTTGGGTCTCACAAAGGTGCCCACGCCGTGGCGGGTGTCCACCCAGCCCGAGGCCTGCAGCCGCGAGATCGCCTCGCGCACCACCGTGCGGCTGACGCCAAAGTCTTGCATGATGGCCGCCTCCGTGGGCAGCTTGTCGCCCGCCTGCAGCCGCCCGCTGCGGATGTGCTCGGTCATGGCAGTGACCAGTTGCACGGCCAAGCCGCCAGGCTTGCGCAAGGAAGTGGTCTTTGAATCCATGGGAAATCCCTAGCCGTGTGCCCTGAACTTGTGGCAGATAATGGGTTTGCAATTGTACGACAACTGATGACTTGATGGCGAGCTGAAGTTTGAGTTTTTCATGCACCAAGCTGCGCCACCCCTTTAATTAACCCTTCACAGGAGACATCCATGCCCCTTCGTCGTCACCTACTGGCCACTGCGGCCTCTGCCGTGCTGGCCTTGTCTGTCAGCGCACCCGCCCTGGCGCAAACCGTGCTCAAGGCCTCGGATGTGCATCCGGCGGGCTACCCCAATGTGGTGGCCATTGAGAACCTGGGCAAAAAACTCGAAGCCGCCAGCGCTGGCCGCTACAAGCTGCAAATGTTCCCAGGCGGCGTGCTGGGCTCTGAAAAAGAGGTGGTGGAGCAAACGCAGATTGGCGCCATCCAGATCGCCCGCATTTCCCTGGGCATCTTGGGGCCGGTGGTGCCCGATGTGAATGTGTTCAACATGCCTTTTGTGTTTCGTGACGAGGCGCACATGCGCGCTGTCATTGATGGGCCTGTGGGCAAGGAAATTTTGGACAAAATCACCAACAGCCCCGCCCGCTTGGTGGCCCTGGGCTGGATGGACAGCGGCTCGCGCAGCCTTTACACCAAAAAAGAAATCAAGTCGCCTGCCGACCTCAAGGGCTTGAAAATTCGCGTCATGGGCAACCCCTTGTTCGTGGACACCATGAACGCCATGGGTGGCAACGGCATCACCATGGGCCACAACGACACCTACAGCGCCTTGCAAACCGGCGTGGTGGACGGCGCTGAAAACAACCCGCCCACCTTGTTCACGGCCAACCACTATTCCACCGGCGTGAAGTTCTACACCCAGACCACGCACTTGATCATTCCCGAAATTTTCGTGATGTCCAAGGTCGCCTGGGACAAGATGAGCCGGGACGACCAGGCCAGCATGACGAAGTTCGCCCGTGAAGCGCAAATGGAGCAGCGCGCCCTGTGGGACAAGAGCGTGGCCGAGTACAGCGCCAAGCTGCAAGCGGCGGGCGTGCAGTTCAAGAGCATTGATAAAAAGCCCTTTTATGACGCCACCGCTCCGGTGCGTGCCAAGTACGGCAGCCAGTATGCCGAGCTGATCAAGCGCATCGAGGCGGTCAAGTAAGCCGCTGCCGTCCAGCCGGGCCATCGGCCCTGCTGAACGCAGCCCATCCGTCAAGTTGCCTGCAAGGCCACCAAGCCTTGCCGGTCTTTTGTTTCAACCTATCCATTCGCGCCCACCATGCCAGCCCTTTTTGACCGCTTGTATTTGCTGTGCATCTGGGTGTCAGGCCTGGCCATTTTTGTCATGAGCCTCATCATTCCCTGGGGCGTGTTCACCCG
>CANHKH010000056.1 GCA_947460165.1 Comamonadaceae bacterium | reverse complement strand
TGTGCCCGGCATCACTGCCGGCCCGGCCAGCCGCTTGCATGAGCAGGGAAAACAGGCGCACGGGCGCGCGAAAGTCACTGGAGAACAAAGAAGAATCCGGGTTCACCGCCGCCACCAGGGTGATGTGCCTGAAGTCGTGTCCCTTGGTCACCATTTGCGTGCCGACCAGCACGTCCACCTCGCCCGCGTGCACCTGGGCCAGCTGCGTCTGTAGCGTGCCTTTGAGCCGGGTGCTGTCGGCGTCAATGCGCGCCACACGCACCGGCGAGCCGTCCGGACGCTGCACGTCCACCAGCAACTCGGCCAGGTGTTCTTCCAGCTTTTCAGTGCCTCGGCCCAGTGGCGCAATGTCCACGTTGCCGCACTCCGGGCAGGCGCGTGGCACCCGCTCCGTGAAGCCGCAGTGGTGGCAGCGCAAGGTACGGTCGAGCTTGTGAAACACCCGGTAAGCGCTGCAGTGGGCGCACTGGCTTTTCCAGCCGCAGGCGTGGCAGGCCAGCACCGGGGCGTAGCCACGGCGGTTGAGAAAAATCATGGACTGCTCGCCCCTGGCCACCCGCTCAGCAATGGCTTGCAAGAGCGGCGGCGCCAGCACCGCGTGGCGCGGTTGATGGGCCATGTCGATCACCCTCACTTCAGGCCCGCTGGCGTGGCTGGCCGCGCCAATGCGGCTGGCCATGTCCAAACGCATGTAGCGGCCTGACAGCGCGGCCTGCCAGCTCTCCAGTGAGGGTGTGGCCGAGCCCAGCAGCACGCGGCAAGCGCCGTCTTGTCCCAGCGCCTGGCTCTCCAGCCGTGCGCGGTACACCGCCAGGTCGCGGGCTGAATAGCGCGCACCTTCTTGCTGCTTGTAACTGGGGTCGTGCTCTTCGTCGACCACGATCAGGCGCAGCGCAGGCAGCGATGCCAACACCGCCATGCGTGTGCCCAGCACCAAACGGGCTTGCCCGGTGTGCGCCAGCAGCCAGCTTTTAAGGCGCTGGGCCGGGGTCAAGCCGCTGTGCAAGGCCACCACTTGCGAAACGCCCAAGTGTGAAAACCGGGCTTCAAAGCGCGACTGCAGCTGGGGCGTGAGGTTGATCTCCGGCACCATCACCAGCACTTGGGCGGCTGGGTCTTGGGCCAACACCTCTGCGGCGGCGCGCAGGTAAATTTCGGTCTTGCCGCTGCCGGTCACACCAAAAAGCAAGGCGGGGCGGCGATCACTGGCCAAGGTCTGCAGCACCTGGGCCTGCTCTGGGCTGAGCTCGGGCTGCATGGGCAAGTGGGGCACGCTGACAGCTTGGTCGGCATCTGGCTTGCTGCGCTTGAGTCGGCGAGCGAGCTGCGTGGTGTTGAGCTCGCGCAACTGCGGCGGCAAGGCCGCCAAGGCCACTTCGCCCAAAGAGCGCTGGTAATAGCCCGCTGTGAAGGTGATCAATTGCCGCCAGGTGGCCGGCAAAGGCGGGACACCGTCCAGCGTCCCCAGCACTTTTTTACTTTGTGCCGGCTCCAGCGATCCGCTGTCTTGGCGCTGTGCCCAAACCACCCCCAACAACTCCCGTTTGCCCAAGGGCACGCGCACCAACTGACCCAGCTCAAGCGCTTGCTCGCTGTGGTAGGTCAGCGGTCCCGCAATGGCGCTGTGCGCCGGTGTAGGAACCACGATGTCAAGCCAAAAAATCATGTGTTGGCAGCTTTATTTTGCAATCCACATTCGCATCGTGCGCTAAGTCATTGATTGCAAAGCAACTTTGGGCTGCCCTGAATTTCTGTGGATAACTTTGTTGATAGGGGCCGTTCAGTCGAGTGGAAACCAGCTTCGCCCCCACCCATGGGCCTTGAGTGAAAACAAAGTTAAGAGAAAAATAGTCTTATGAATCAATGACTTGGATTTTTGTGTGCAGGCTTGCATGCCCTAAATCGCAAGACAGGCTGTTGATGCACCGCAGCACAATTTTTGTGCATAAGTAGCTATGGACAAAGCCCTTTTTCATGATATATGCGCTCAAGCGCAGGCGCTGCAGAGGCCGGGCACCCGTCAGGGGCATGAGCCAGACGGATTGAAAATGAAGCCCCGTTCAGCGAGCTTGTCGCATGGCGCGCGAGTGGGTGTGCACCGCATCCACCAGTGCTTTCACGTGCGCTGGCGGGGTGAATTGGCTGATGCCGTGGCCCAGGTTGAAGATGTGCGTTGGGCCGCTGGCGGTGCGGTCTGTGTGGGGCTGGCCAAAGCTGTCGAGCACCTGCTTGACCTGTGCGTCGATTTGAGCGGGCGGCGCAAACAGCACGTTCGGGTCAATGTTGCCTTGCAAAGCCTTGCCAGCACCGCCCACTTGGCCACCGACCAGGGCGCGTGCACGCGCCAAGTTCACCGTCCAATCGAGGCCCAAGACCTCGCAGTCCAGGCTGGCCATTTGGTCCAACCACAAACCGCCGCCCTTGGTGAACACCAAACGCGGAATGGGCACGCCGTCCTGCTCGCGTTTGAGCTGAGCCAGCACGCGCCGGGTGTAAGCCAAGCTGAACTCTTGGAAAGCGCCATCGGCCAGCACCCCGCCCCAGCTGTCAAACACCATCACCGCCTGGGCGCCGGCTTCAATTTGCGTATTCAAATACAAGGCCACGGCGTCGGCGTTGATGGCCAAGATGCGGTGCATCAGGTCGGGGCGGCTGTACATCAGGCTTTTGACCAAGCGGTAGTCGTCAGAGCCGCCGCCTTCCACCATGTAACAAGCCAGTGTCCAGGGGCTGCCGGAAAAGCCAATCAGCGGCACCCGGCCGTTGAGGGCACGGCGGATGCTGGTGACCGCATCAAACACATAGCGCAGCTTGTCCATGTCGGGCACGGCCAGCGCATCGACGGCGGCTTCGTCGCGCACCACCTTGGCAAACTTAGGCCCTTCGCCCATCGCAAACGACAGGCCTAGGCCCATGGCGTCGGGCACGGTCAAGATGTCTGAGAACAAGATGGACGCGTCCAGCGGATAGCGGTCCAGCGGCTGCAAGGTCACCTCGGTGGCGTAGTCCACGTTGGTGGCCAAGCCCATGAAGCTGCCCGCCTTGGCACGCGTGGCGCAGTACTCGGGCAGGTAGCGACCCGCCTGCCGCATCAGCCAAACAGGGGTGTGGTCGGTGGCCTGGCGCCAGCAGGCACGCAGGAAGGTGTCGTTTTGGAGGGGCGCAAACATGAGCGATATTGTGTCAGGTTGTCCTGACATTCAGACGGCCCACCGGCTCAGGGAAAGCGAGGGCTTGCAGCGCCGCCTGCAGGCAGGGCATCAAAGCTGGGCCAAAGCTTGGCGCAGCTCGCTGGCGCTGAGAATTTCAGACAAGAGCACGGTCGGTTTGCCCGGCACGTACAGCGCATAGACCGGCACGCCCGAGCGGCCCAAGGCGCGCAGGGCGTCGGTCACCTGCGGGTCGCGCCGCGTCCAGTCGGCGCGCAGCAGCACCACTTGCCGGGCGCGCACATCGGCCAAGAAGCCCTCGTCTTGCAGCGCGTTTTTCTTGTTGAATTGGCAAGTCACGCACCAGGCGGCCGTGAAATCCACCAACACCGGCCGTCCTTGGGTCTGAAGCTCTTGCATGCGCTCAGGGCCCCAGGCTTGCCACAGTTCGCCAGCTTGTGGTGAGGTGGTCGCAGCCGGTGGCAGGGCGTGGAGCAGCGGCAGCGCCCAGCTCAAGCCCCATGCGCAAGCCAGCACCGACAGACCCACACCCACGCTGCGGCTGCGGCCGGTCAGCGACAGTGTCCACATCAAGAGCGCCAACAGCAGCAGCAAGCCCAGCAACGCGGCCGCACCGTTCAGGCCACTTTGCTGGCCCAGGACCCAGACCAGCCAAATCACAGTGGCAAACATGGGAAAAGCGAGGACTTGCTTCAAACGCAGCATCCACACGCCTGGCTTGGGCATCCAGCGGGCCACGCCCGGGGCCAGACTGGCGGCCAAATAGGGCAGCGCCATGCCCAGACCCAGGGCCGCAAAAACCGCCAACGCCTGCCAGGTAGGCAGGGCCAAGGCCAGGCCCAAAGAGGCACCCATGAAAGGCGCCGTGCAGGGCGAGGCCACGGCCACCGCCAGCACGCCTGATAAAAACGCATCGGCCGCCGGGTGCCTGACCTCCAAGCTGGCCAGGCGGCTGGGCAGCAGGTGGCCAACTTCAAATACACCGGCCAGATTCAAACCGATCAGCGTGAACAGCGCCGCCAGCGCTGCCACCACGCCTGGGTTTTGCAGCTGAAAGCCCCAGCCCAGTTGCTCGCCCGCTGCCCGCAAGGCCAGCAACAAGCCGCCCAGCGCCACAAAGGACAACAGCGCACCTGCCGTGTAAGCCACGCCGGACTGCACCCGCGCCCGGCGCCCTTGCGTTTTGACAAAACCCAGCATCTTGATGGCCAGCACCGGAAACACACAGGGCATGAGGTTGAGCAGCAAGCCGCCCAGCAAAGCGCCCAAGAGAGCGGCCAGCAGGCCAAGACCGTTGGCAGGCTGGGCCGTGCTTTGGGGGTTTTGTGCGTTGGCTTCAAGCGCCGCCGCCAGGGCGGGCGAGACTCCCGGCAGAGGTGCCACGGCCGGCCAAGTGCCGGAGACAGGTGTTTGCAAGCGCCAAGCACTGCCTGCACTGGTCAACACCATGGTCAAGGCCGCAGGAGACTGGCTGCGCAAGGCCGCCAGCGGCAACTGGGCCGTCCAGTCATCGCCTTGCCACCCTTGGGTCCAGGCCGCACCCGTCTCAATGATGCCCGCGTCCTCCGCAAAGAACTCCAGCCTATTGCCCCGTGCCGCTGCGGGCAGGCCTTGCAAGCGCAAGTTCAGGAATTGCCCCTCAACGGTGGCGCGGCTGCCGGCACTCTGGACCTCACGCGGTTGAGCCGCCAGTGCAGCGCTGAAGGCGGTGCTGTGCGTCGCCAGTGCGCCGCGTGGAGGCACTTTCAACACAAACTCACCCTCTTGGGGAATGCACTCGCGCCGGCAAGCCAACCAACTGGCTTTGAGGCGCAGCTCCAAAGGCTCGGCCGCCAAGCCCGGCCCCACCTGGACCGGCACGGGCAGCAGCACCGTGCCACCGTAACCGTAATTGGCCAGTTGGCCCAGCGGGAATTTCTCAGGGGCGGGCCAGGCCAATTCGCCCGCAGTCAGCCCGGCCGGCAGTTGCCACTGCAATTGCGTGGGCAAACCCGAATCCCCAGGGTTTTTCCAGTAGGTGTGCCACTCGGGTTGGTGCGTCAGCTGCAGGCCCAGCCACACCGGCTGGCCTGGCACCATCCCTTGCGGCGCGTGCACCAGCAGTTCGGCCTTGACCTGGTCGGTGCGCACCACCGCCGGGTTGGGGGAGGTGGCACCCAGGGCCGCTTCAAGCGCTGTTTGCGCGCCGGCCGTGAGCAGTCCAGCAGCCAAAAAAATCAGCCCGAACAGCGTCTGGCGGAAAAGATAAAAAACGGTCATGGGCTTGCAGTCGAGGCGCGCTGGCAAAAATGGGGCGAACGGCACCCAGCGCTGACCATGCGAGGGGCATCATACGGCGGGGTGATTGCCCTTTGCAGCCAGGGCATCAATGGGATGGGGGCAGCTGGATCAGCGCTCGGGCCAAGTCACTTGCAGACCAATTTGCCAGCGCTGGTTGGCCGGCTCAATGCCTGTCAGGCTGCCGCTCGCGGTGCGACCGTTGAACGGTACTGTCGTGGATTCAGAGTCTTCGAGCTGCGTAAAGCGCACAAACGGTTGCAGCAGCAGGGCATGGGCTTTGAAGCCCAGTTGCGCCTGAACGTAAAAACCATGGCGTTGGGTGTTGCCAATGTCTGGGTAGTTGCGCACCGCCTGCGACAAATAGGAATGGTGGCGTGCGCGAATCAGTCGGCCCGCATCGAGCTGCAGGCCGGACAGCGCCGACAGCGCGCCGTCAGAGCTCAGCGGCTGACGCCACTGCAGTGCCAGCCACAGCCCCAGGCTTTCTCGCTGGTAGCCCGCCGCACCCAGGTTGGTGATACCACGCAAATCGTTGTAGAGGGTGTGCACCGCTGGACCAACAAAAAGACCTTGCGCACCTTCTGGCCAGGCTTGATAGAGCAAGCGCCAGCGTGATTCCAGGTTTTCTACCTTGTCCAGCCGACCGCTGGGGCTGTCGTAGCGCTGCAGGCTGCCCAGCACATCGCCCTCGGCCTGCCAGCGCGGCCAGTGGGGCACATCCCTGACGCGCAAATGAAGACCCAACTCGGGTCCGCGCACACGCATGCCGACGCTGGGCTCGCGGTAGTGGTTAAACCCTGCGCTGGTGGACCATTGCCAAAAGGGGCCGGCGGCGCTCAGTCCTTGGCTGGCTGAAGCCGACGGCTCGCTGGTGGTGGCGTTTGGCGTCTGCGCAGGCTCCACGGGCTGCGCATGAGCGGTCAAACTCAGGGCCAGCAGCCCAGACAGGCCTGTCCAAAGTGATCGTTGCAGCAAAAAGGTCATGGCAGTGATTGTCGCTTTGTGAGGCAGTTTATGCGCATCTTGGCCTTCAAGCAGCCACAGTTTTTCTGGTGTTGGGCCAACTTGACCCAGGCTTGGGAATAATCTGTCCATGTTGCACTCCCCCACCGCGCCGCGCATTGTGCTGGCCACGCTCAATGCCAAGTACATCCATGCCTCCTTGGGCCTGCGCTGCCTGCTGGCCAACATGGACAAGCACGGCCGCCCTGGATTGCGGCAGCAAACCTTGTTGCGCGAGTACGTGATCGCGCAAAAACCAGCGCACATCGCCGAAGACCTGCTGGCCTTGAACCCGGAAGTTATTGGCCTGGGCGTGTACATCTGGAACGCGGCGCCCACGCTGCAGCTGCTGCGACTGCTCAAGGCCCTGCGCCCCGACATCAAGCTGGTGCTGGGCGGCCCGGAGGTCAGCCACGAGCTGGAGCAGCAAGAGTTGGCCCGCTTGGCCGACCACGTCATCACAGGCTGGGGCGATGTGAGCTTTCCCAAGCTGTGCCGCGCCTTGTTGGACGGCCCGGCTCCGCTCATGAAGGTGATTGCGGGCGAGCAGCCGCCGCTGGACGAGCTGGCCCTGCCCTACGCCGAGTACAGCGACCCTGACCTGGCGCAGCGCCTTTTGTACGTGGAGGCCTCGCGCGGTTGCCCCTTCAAGTGCGAGTTTTGCCTGAGCGCGCTGGACAAAACCGCCTGGGCTTTTGAGCTGGACCGCTTCATGGGCGAGCTGGCGCAGCTGCATGCGCGGGGGGCGCGGCACTTCAAGTTTGTGGACCGCACCTTCAACCTCAGGCTTGAACATTCCACGCGCATCTTGCAGTTCTTTTTAGACCGCATGCGCACGACAGAAGGCACGCTGCCCGAGCGCTCCGACTTGTTTGTGCATTTTGAGGTGGTGCCCGACAACCTGCCCGACCGGCTCAAGGCCTTGATTGCCCAATTCCCGGCGGGCTCGCTGCAGTTTGAAGTCGGCATCCAAAGCTTCAACCCCGAGGTGCAGCAGCGCATCTCGCGCCAGCAAGACAACGACAAAACCGCTGACAACTTGCGCTGGTTGGTCAGCCAAAGCCACGCCCATGTGCATGCCGATTTGATTTTTGGCTTGCCCGGCGAGACGCTGGACAGCTTTGCCCAGGGCTTTGACCGCTTGGTCGGCTTGGGGCCGCATGAGATTCAGCTGGGCATCTTAAAGCGCCTGCGCGGCGCGCCCATAGCCAGACATACCCAAGCTTTTGCCATGGTGTTTGACCCCGAGCCGCCTTACAGTATTTTACAAAACAGCACGGTTGACTTTGCCACCGTGCAACACATGCAGCGTTTGGCGCGCTATTGGGACCTGGTGGCCAACTCGGGCCGCTTTGCCCAAAGCCTGCAACTGCTGCTGGCCGGCCCCTCGGCCTTTGCCGCCTTCATGCAATGGACGGTGTGGCTGTGGCAGACCACCGGCAAAACGCACGAGTTCGCGCATGAAAAACTGGTGGATCTGCTGTTTGAGCACCTCACGACCGTGCGGGGGCTGAACGCCGACGTGGTGCGCCCAGCCCTGCTGTCCGACTACCTGGCCAGCGGTGCCCGCGCCAAACCGCGCTGCCTGGCGGCACTGCTGGAAGGAACTCCACAGGCCGCTCATGCCGGGCAGGCTCTCAGCGCTCCTCGCGCCGAGCGCCAGGCCCGCCATGCGCAGCAGACCCTGCGCGAGCAAATTCAACAAGCCGCCGCAGCCGCTTGAGGGGCCGCGCCATACTTGCCTGCATTTACTTTTTGCCACCATGACCACATCTTCAACTCTGCCCCGCCACTGGTCCCATCTCAAAAGCCCAGACTTTGCGCGTCTGGACCCTGCCCGCACGGTGGCGGTGCTGCCGCTGGCGGCCACCGAACAGCACGGGCCCCACCTGCCACTGAGCGTGGATGTCGACCTGCTGGAAGGCGTGATCGCCCATGCCTTGCCGCACCTGGCGGCCGAGCTGCCCGTGCTGCTGCTGCCCACCCAAACCGTGGGCCGCAGCATGGAACACGACAGCTTTGCCGGCACCCTCACGCTGGACAGCGCTGCCCTGATTCAAAGCTGGATCAACCTGGGTCAAGGCGTGGCGCGTGCGGGGATGAAAAAGCTGGTGCTGCTCAATTCGCACGGCGGCAATGCTTCGACCATGGACATCGTCGGGCGCGAGCTGCGAGCGCGCTGCGGACTCACGGTGCTGCTGGTGCACACCTACAGCCTCAAGCTGCCCGCCGAAGTACAGGCCCTGTTCCCGCCTGAAGAGCACCGTTTTGGCGCCCATGGCGGCGACATTGAAACCTCCATGATGTTGGCACTGCACCCCGAGCGCGTGGACATGGCCCAAGCGCAGGACTTTGCCTCCAGCAGCCAGCAGCGCGCTCAGCGCTATCCCGTGTTGGGCGACGGCCAAAGCGCCAAACTCGCCTGGGCCGTGCAAGACCTTCACCCCCTGGGCGCCGCCGGCCACGCAGCCGCCGCCACGGCCGACAAAGGCCGGGCGGTGCTGCAAGCCAGCGGGCGGGTGTTGGCGCAGTTGCTGGCCGAGGCCTGCGACTTGCCGCCGCTGACTGCTTGAGTTTGGAGTCCTGCTCCCTCGCTCCTTTGGGGAGAGGGTTGGGGAGTTGCATGCGCTTAAGCAAAGGTGGTGCTTCGCGATACCCCCACCCCGACCCTCCCCCAGAGGGGGAGGGAGGAATTCGGGGCAGGGCAATGCGTCCTAAAAAATCAGCCTTCAGGCGTAAGTCACCCAATCCGCGTACGCCGGCCCCTCCAAGTGCGCCAGCGTGTTGTAGGTCAGCAGCGTGTGTCGCTTGGGATTGAACTCGAATTGCGTGACCGAGGCGTTCCTGATGCGCAGGTTCAATTCAATCGTGGCCTCAGGGCTCAAGCCCAGCACCTGGCCCACGGCGGTGGCAATCGGCCCGCCGCTGGAGACCAGCAGCACGGCGCCCGTGTGTTGCTCGCGCACACTGTCCAGCACGCCGCGTATGCCGGCCACCCAGTCGGCGTAGCTGGGCATGCCCACGGGCTGCACGCGGCCGGCCATCCAGGCTTGCAGGGCCAGTCGCAGCAGGCGAAAGTGGTGGCGATACATCTCGGGGGTGGTGGGTTTGAGCAAGGGCTCAGGGTGCACGGTGGCGATCAGCGCCAGGCTGTCGTATTCGTTCAGGCTGGGCAGGGCCTGGGCCGCCAGCGGCTGGCCCAGGCCTTGCGCAATCCCCGCGTGGGTTTGAATTTGTCGCTGCAGCGTGCCGGTGTAGCTGGCTTCAAAACGGTGTTGATGGCCTGCGAAATACTCGCCCAAGCGCCGCGCCTGGCGCTCGCCCAAGGCGCTGAGCTGGTCGTAGTTGTCGGCGCCAAACGAGGCCTGGCCGTGGCGCACAAGGTAAAGAGATCCCATGGCATGCATTGTCTGTGGCCGGTCCTGGCGCCGAGGTCGCGGCTGTGACCGCTGCCCCAGCAAGCTGACCCATGAGTTGCTGGTCAATATCCGTCGCCGACCCACTCATGAAGGCCTCAAGCACTCACCAATGCAGCTGTCCGTCAATGCACGTCACCGACTCCCCGCCCACCCACACCTGGCCCTGCGCGTCGCACGCCAAGTGCACTTGGCCGGCGCGCCCCAGGCAGGCGCCTTGCGCGGCCAGGTAGTCGCCGGGCATCAGGCCGTCGGCCATCAACCACTGCGCCAAGCTGGCGTTCAAGCTGCCGGTCACCGGGTCTTCGGGCACGCCCACATCGGGCACAAAGGCGCGCACCTCCAGATCGGCTTGGGCAGGGGCTTGCGATCTTGCAAAGGCACGGGCTTCCCGGTTGCGGCGCAAGATCAAAGGCGCTGCGACGCTGGGCGCGTAGGGCGCGGCAATGCCCACCTTGACTTTCAATTCGGCCAGGCGCGCAAAGTCTGGCCGCAGCGCCAGCACGGTCTCGGGGGCATCGAGCAGCACACCGTGCCACACAGGGCCGTTGTCCAGGCGCTGCGAGGCCCGCACTTGCGCGGCGCTCACGCCCAAAGCGGCCATGATGTCTTGCAGCAGTTCAGGCGCGATGGCGCTGCGTGCCATCGCCGGTGCCGCAAAGGCCAGGCGCTGGCCTTCACGCCGAATGCGCACCAGCCCCACCGCGCATTCCTGCACGATGAATTCGCCCTGCGGCTGGCCGCCCGCTTCCAGCCAGGCGTGGCAGCTGCCCAGCGTGGGGTGGCCCGCAAAAGGCAACTCGCCCCCCGGCGTGAAGATGCGCACCCGGTAGTCGGCACCTAGAGAGGTGGGCGGCAACAAAAAAGTGGTTTCTGACAACTGGGTCCAGCGCGCAAAGCGCTGCATGGCCTCGTCGCTCAGGCCCGCGCCTTCAAGCACCACGGCCAGCGCATTGCCCAGACCGGGCTGGGGGGTGAACACATCGACTTGTTTGAAAGCACGCATGGTTTAACTTTCCCCGCCTGGCGGGCCATAAAACACCACCCAGGTGGCAAAGTCCGCCGTGAAATTTTCAAAGCGGTGTTCGGTGCCGGCGGCCACAAAAAACGCATCGCCCGGCTCGGCTGCAAAGCGTTGGCCTCCAATCACCAGCTCGCCGTGCCCGCGCTGCACAAAGTACAGCTCATCTTGCGCATGCGGCTGCTGGCGGTCTTGCCCGTCGGCGTTGCTGCCGGGGGCGTAGATCTCCACGCTCATGCTGCCGCCCGCCATCTGGGTGGCAAAGGGCAGGCCCTCGGGGTAGGCGGCTGTGGGCGCGCCCGGCAGGCGCGCCAAGGCTTGGGCCAGCGAGGCTTTCATGGGGATGTCTTTTCGGGGAGGGACGCGAGCTTGCGGCCCACCAGCACGGTGGCCAAGACAGCGGCCGCAAAAACCAGGGTCAGCCCGTCGAGGCGCTCGCCGAGCAAGGGCACAGCCACCAGCAAGGACATGAAGGGCTGCAGCAGCTGCACCTGGCTGACCCGCACCGTGCCGCCCAGCGCCAGGCCCCGGTACCAGGCGAAAAAGCCCAGCCACATGGAAAACACGCTCACATAGCCCAACGCCAACCAGGGCACGGCGCCCACGGCTTGCGTGGGCCAGCTCAGCCAAGTGCCAGGCACGCTCACCGGCAGCGAGATCAGCAGCGCCCAGCAGATCACCTGCTCGGGCGGCATGCGCCCGGCCAGGCGGGCCCCCCAGGCATAGGCCACGGCCGCGCTGGCCATGCCCAGCATCAGCAGCACGTCGGCCGCTTGCAGGCTCAGCCCCGGCACCGGTGAGCGCAGCATGGCGTAGCCCACCACCAGCGCGCTGCCCAGCAGGGCGCAGGCCCAAAACGCCGGGCGGTGCCGCTGTCGGAGCAGCCAGGCGGCCACGGCCGCGGTGACCAGGGGCAAGAGGCCCGCCATCACACTGGCGTGCACGGCCTCCACATGGCGCATGGCCACCGAGGTCAGCAGCGGAAAGCCAAACACCGCGCCCAGGGCAACCACGGCCAGCGCTTGCAGGTCTTGCCGGGCCGGCCAAGGCGCGCGCACCCACAGCAGGTAAAGCACCGACAGCCCGCCGGCGCCTGCCGCGCGCGCCAGCGCCATGAACACGCCCGACATCAGCGGCGCTTCGGGCGTGCCCACGGCCAGCCGCGTCAAGGGCAGGGTGACCGAGAAAATCGCCACGCCCACCAGGCCCAGCCACAG
>CANHKH010000055.1 GCA_947460165.1 Comamonadaceae bacterium | reverse complement strand
TGGCCCTGTGGTTCAGCCTGGCCCAGGCGGGCAGCCCCATGACGCCGGTGCGCTATGTCAAGGCATCGCAGGTGGACAGCTTCAGCCGGGTGCGCAGCGTGCGCCTGTGCCTGCTGCTGCGCAGCACCGAAGCGGTGTTGGCCGCCGAAGACACCTTGGCTTACTTCGATTGCGAGGGCACGCCCCAAACCTCCAGCGACCGCCGGCTGCGGCGCTCCTTTCATGCGGTGGTGGCCCTGCGCGCTGCCACGGGCGGCTGATCTCCCATGGCGCTGCCAGCCAAGGCCAGTGGCGGCTTCAGCTTGGTCATGGTGTTGATTTTGCTGGGCGCGCTCGCCTTGGCCTCTGCCCACACCCTGCGCTCGGCCAGCAGCAGCGCCAAGGTGGCCAACAGCTTTCACATGCAAGCCATCGCCCTGCAGTCGGCGCAAACAGCTTTGTATTTTTGTGAGCAACAGCTGCTGCAGCCCGAACCCCAGCGCCCGGCGCAGCTCTTGGATGCCGCTTTGCCTGTGGGCACCGCAGCTGCCCCCGTGTGGCTGCAGGCCGCGCGCTGGCGCTCGGCCGCGCTGCTTTCGCCCCCTGCCACCTGGCTGGCGTCCGGGGTGTTGCCGGTGTGCATGGTTGAAAAACAGCCCTTGGGGATCGGTCATGTGCATGTGGTGACGGCGCGCGGCTTCAGCCCCGATTGGCGGGGCGATGCACAGGCGGCCACCTTGGGCGGCAGCGCCGTGTGGCTGCAATCCATGGTGCTGGTGGACGCGGGCCAGGTCCGTGACCGTGTTCAACGCCGGCTGTTGCAACCCCCTGTGAGGTGAGCCATGAACATGTCGCGCACAAACCCGGGCTTTAGCCTGATTGAATTGATGACCGTCTTGCTCATCACGGGCTTGCTCTTGACGCTGGCCTGGCCCAGCTACCAAAGCCATGTGCGGCGCGGCCACCGCGTGGAGGCGGCCGCCGCCTTGATGGAGGCGCAGCACTTCATGGAACGGCACTACGCTGTGCAGGGCCGCTACACCACGGCCACGGGCACGGCGCCTGCCTTGCCCTTGCGGCTGCAAACGGTGCCGGCTCAGGGGACGGTGCGCTACAGGCTCAAGCTAGAAAAAGTGGAGGCGGGCAGCTACACGCTGCACGCCGACCCGCAAGATGGCTTGGTCGGCGATGCCTGTGGCAGCCTCACCCTGGCGAGCACAGGGGCCAAGGGCCGCACCGGCAGTGGCTTGACCGTGCAGCAGTGCTGGCAATGAATGCCCTGCCTCAGCGCCTGACCTCGTCGACCAGGTTTTTGAAGTCGTCCAGGTCCTCAAAGCTGCGGTAGACGCTGGCAAAACGCACGTAGGCGACCTTGTCGAGTTTTTTGAGCTCGCGCATCACCAACTCTCCCAGGCGGGTGGACACCACCTCGCGCACGCCCAGATTGAGGATTTTTTCTTCCATGCGCTCTATGGCCGCGTCAATTTGCTCGGTGCTGACCGGGCGCTTGCGCAGCGCCAGGTTCATGGATTCGAGAATTTTGCTGCGCTTGTAGGGAATGCGGCGGCCGTCTTTTTTGACGATGGCCGGGAAATTCACATCCGGCCGCTCGTAGGTGGTAAAGCGCTTGTCGCAGGCGCCGCACTGGCGGCGGCGGCGGATGAAGTCCGCGTCCTCTGACACCCGGGTCTCCACCACCTGGGTTTCCAGATGACCGCAAAAAGGGCACTTCATGCATCAGGCCTTCAATGAAAAAAGGCCCCCCAAGGGGCCCGTGTGAAGCTCAGCGGTACACCGGAAAGCGCGCGGTCAAGGCGTTGACCTGGGCCCGCACGGCCGCCAGGTGGGCCTCATCGCGGGGCTTGTCCAGCACGTCGGCAATCAGGTGGGCTGTCATGCGCGCTTCTTCTTCCTTGAAGCCGCGCGTGGTCATGGCCGGCGTGCCAATGCGCACGCCGCTGGTGACCATGGGTTTTTCCGGGTCGTTGGGAATGGCGTTTTTGTTGATGGTCATGTGGGCTGCACCCAACACGGCTTCAGCCTCTTTGCCGGTGATGCCCTTGGCCCGCAGGTCCACCAGCATGACGTGGCTTTCCGTGCGGCCGCTGACAATGCGCAGGCCGCGCTCGGTCAGGGTCTGCGCCACAGTCTGCGCGTTTTTAATGACTTGCGCCTGGTAGGTTTTGAACTCGGGCGTCAGGGCTTCTTTGAAAGCCACCGCCTTGGCCGCAATCACATGCATGAGCGGGCCGCCCTGCAAGCCAGGGAAGATGGCGCTGTTGATGGCCTTTTCGTGCTGGGCCTTCATCAAGATGATGCCGCCGCGCGGCCCGCGCAAGCTCTTGTGCGTGGTCGAGGTCACCACGTCCGCATGGGGCACGGGGTTGGGGTAGACGCCAGCGGCAATCAGGCCGGCATAGTGGGCCATGTCCACCAGGAAAATGGCGCCCACATCGCGGGCCACCTTGGCAAAGCGCTCAAAGTCAATGTGCAGACTGTAGGCCGAGGCGCCGGCAATGATGAGTTTGGGCTTGGCCTCGTGGGCCTTGCGCTCCATGGCCTCGTAGTCGATCTCTTCTTTGTCGTTCAGACCATAGGAGACCACGTTGAACCATTTGCCCGACATGTTCAGCGGCATGCCGTGGGTCAGGTGGCCGCCTTCGGCCAGGCTCATGCCCATGATGGTGTCGCCGGGCTTGAGAAAGGCCAGGAACACGGCCTCATTGGCCGAGGCGCCGCAGTGCGGCTGCACATTGGCCGCATCGGCGCCAAACAGTTGCTTGACGCGGTCAATCGCCAACTGCTCGGCCACATCCACGTACTCGCAACCGCCGTAGTAGCGGCGGCCGGGGTAGCCTTCGGCGTATTTGTTGGTCAGCTGCGAGCCTTGGGCGGCCATGACGGCGGGCGAAGCGTAGTTCTCGCTTGCGATCAGCTCAATGTGGTGCTCTTGGCGGGCGTTTTCAGCCTGGATGGCGGCCCAAAGCTCGGGGTCGGTCTGTTCGACCAAGATATCGCGGTGGTACATGGCAGTCCTTGATGACGGTCCCTGCTCTTTTGAAAAGAGCGGCGGGCTGCCCAGGCGAACGGCTAAACACCAGCGCCCCATGACGCCAGCTGCGCGCTCCCCAGTGGTGTTCCCACGTCAGCTGCGGCCCGTAAGTAGCCCAGCCTATCGCCAGTTGCGCACAAAGATCAGTGTAGCCCAGCCCTGTGCAGCCATTGGCTGGGCGAGTCAGGAGCCGCTCAGAGCGGCGAGTTGGTCCAGGGGTTTAGATGCTGGACGTGGCGATGGCGCTGTCACGGGTGTGGTGCTGAAGGCCGGCACATTCATGCCTTGGGCCACCAGGCGCAGGCGTTCATGCTCGGCCAGCACCTTGGAGGTGTAGCCGCCATCGTTGTCCAAATTGGCGGCACCCACGTAAAAGCGCAAGCCGCCCTCCATAGAGCCCGCACGGTTGATGCATTCCAGCAGCACTGAAATGCCCACGCGCAAATTGCTCACGGGGTCAAAAGCCGCGTGCTTGCCGCCCAGGTCTTTGTATTTGTCATGGTGGATGCCGGTCATCACCTGCATCAGGCCTTGCGCGCCCATGGGGCTTTGGGCAAAGGGGTTGAAGCCCGACTCAATGGCCATGATGGCCAAAATCAGCGTGGGGTCGATTTTGGCTTTGGAGCCCATTTTGTAGGACTCTGACACCAAGGCGGCCACCGGCTCCGGGGCCACACCGTACTTGCGGCTGATCCAGTTGGTGACGAAAGCTTGTTCTTTGGGCAGGTCCTTGGGGTTCATGGCCGTCGCCCGATTCACCGCATTGGGCTCTATCAGGCCCATCATGGCCTCTTGCCGCTCCAGCAGCAGTGTCATCAGCCGACTTTCTGCCGCGTCGCGCAGGTCAGGGCGTGCGGCCAAGGCAATGACCAGGCAGGCCACGGCCAGACCCAGCATGGCAAAGCCGCTGTGGCTGATGTCAAAAAAGCCTTGGCCAATGTCGTCGGCAACGTTGACCAGGCTGCGGCGAACGCGATGCAAGCCGGCCTTGATGCCAGTGTGTACTTGGGCTGTCATGTCTCTCCTGAAGGTTTGCACGGCCCATGCATGCGGCATGGAGGCGGTGCTGGACACGTGTCTGAAAGACTGGCGTGCCGTTCTCGGGCCTGAATGGCGGGGCAATGGAGTCTGACCACGCCTGCCGTTTGAAGCAATTCGGCGGATTCTAGGATTGCTCCAAATAACCTGTCAAGAATATAAAATACAATCTTTATGCTTTATATGTTTGGCCAGGCAGTGTCTGGCCCTTCAGTCCAAGCCTCTTCAGCTTTTTTGAGCTGGCAATGCGCTAGCGCCCCGCAGGCCCCGCAAAGCCCTTGTGCAGGCCTGAACAAGGGCCATGCGCAGGCTCTTTTTAGCAATGTTTGATGTCCATCTGATGGAACTGACAGAGCAGGCGAGCCAAATGCGGCGAAAATAGACGGTTTTATCTTGTCTTGAAGCGTTTGCTTGGCGGATTCCGCTGGCTGGCTTGAGGGTCCTAGGCGTCAACGTCCAAGCCTCAAAGCCGCGAAGCCATCGCCTTCAAGAGACGGTAAACGCAATGGGTGCGGCCTGACATTCAAGCCGGCTTTGGCCCACCGATTTCATCACTACAGCCCTACATGTCCACTTCTGATTCTTCCTCCGCCCAGACGCGAACGCCCGCCGACCTGCAGGCCCTAGACCGGCTGACTGGAGGCGCCTTCACTGCCCCCACCTCGGGCGAGCGTGCCACGCGTGTGCGCGCTTGGCTGGCCACAGACCCTTCGGCCGAGCAGATTGCGGACGTGTTCAAGCTGCTGGCCAACCGGGACAAGGGCGCGGCCAAGCCCTTGCGTGAAAAGCTCGACGAGCTGCGCCGAGCCAAAGACCAAGATGCGGTGGTGGCCGAGTGGGCCGCCAAGGCCCAGCACCTGCTGGACCTGCCCAAGCTCAACCCAGCCGACGCCCTGGCTTGGCAGCGCGATGCCGCCAAGGCCGGCGCGCCACTCTCGCGCGAGCCCTTGGCCGGTTTCAAAACCCTGCTGGCCGAGCGTGTGCGCATCATTGAAGACCTGCAGCACCGCACCCAGGTGCAGCGCGAGGCGGCGGTGCTGGTGTCCCAGCGCACCGAGGTGCTTTCGACCAAGTCCTGGAAAGACGCGCAAGCGGCCTGGGAAGGGCTGCGCGCCGATGTGGCGGCCTGGCAGGCGCAAGCCGACGAGCTCAAGCAAGACCCGATTTGGCCCAGCGTGGACATGCGCTATCCGCCTTTGCTGGAAGCGGCCCGCTTGCAACTGCTGGCCGTTTGGGAGGCTTTTCAGGCCGCGCTCGCGCTGGCCGTCGCTGCCAGCGCCGACCCGTCGGCCAGCTTGCCCGCCGTGCCCGTGTGGGCCGACGAATTGCGTGCCGGCCGCGGCGAGCCGCAGGCCGACAAACCCGCCCGCCCCAAGGCCGACCCGGCCGTGCTGGCCCAGCAACGCGCGGCCGCTGCCGACGCAGTGGGCCAGGCGCTGGAGGTGCTGAAAAAAGAGCTGGCCGAGGGCCACGGCAAGTCCACCCCCAAGGCGGCGGCCGACCTGCGCCAGGCCTTGAAAGACCACGCCCGCCACCTGGACACGGCGCTCGAAGCCGATGCCCACGCCAGCTTGGGCGCGGCCGGCGAGTTGGAAGGCTGGCAGCGCTGGCGCGCCGACCAAATCCGCGAAGAGCTGATGGCCAAGGCCCAGGCCTTGGTCGACAAGCCCTTGGGCGGGCGCAAACAGCAAGAGGCGCTGCGCACCTTGCGCGAGCAATGGAAAACCAGCGACCAAGGGGGCGCTGCCAACCACGCCTTGTGGAAGCGCTTTGATGAGGCCTGCAACCAGGCCTACAAAGTGGTCGAAGCTTGGCTGGAGAAAACCCGCGAGCAGCAAGAAGCCAGCCGTGCCCAGCGCCGGGGCTTGATGGACGAGCTGCGCGCCTGGACCGAGGCCCACCAGAGCAACACCGACTGGAAGCTGCGCATCCGCACGCTGCATGGTTTTGAGCAGCGCTGGCGCGAAGCCGGTCACCTCAGCGAAAAAGCCTTTGCCGAGATCAACACCCACTGGAAGCCGCTCATGGACGCGGCCGAGGCCCCGCTCAACGAGGTGCGCCAGCAAAGCCTGGCCCGCCGCCGCGCCATGATTGAAGAGGCCCAGGTCTTGGGCGCCGAACCGGTGCTGCACATTGACGCCATCAAGTCCTTGCAGCAGCGCTGGCAGCACGAAGCCCAGGTGGTGCCCCTGGAGCGGCGCCAGGAGCAAAAGCTGTGGGATGCATTTAGAAAGCCCATTGACGAAGCCTTCCAGCGCAAAACCGAAGAACGCGAAAAAGCCACCCAGGCCCTGGGCGAGCATGACCGCCTGGTGATCGCCGCCTCCAAAGCCGTGCAAGAGGCCAACGCCCTGGGCGACGCGCACAAAATCCAGGCCGCCGTCAAGGCGCTGGAGGCGGCTTTGCGCGGCGAAAAGCCCCAGCCTGAGGCCCCCGCCCCAGCCGCGCTGGCCCCTGTGGACCCAGCGGCCTCAGCCAATCCTGCGGATGCGCCAGCGCCTGCCGTTGAGGCGGCGGCCGCCGAGCAGGGCAGCGAGGCAGCTGCACCTGCGGCTGACCAGCCGGCCGATGCCGCAGCGCCTGACCCAGCTCAAGCCAGCGCCACGCCCGCGCCCGCTGCCAAGGCCCCGCCCAAACCCGTGATTGCCATGCGCGGTGATGACCGCCCCGGCGCCAAGCGGCCCGACGCGGCGCCTGCCCGTGCGGGCAAGTTCGACCGCAAAGACGCTCGCCCGGGTGAGCGCTCTGGCGACAGGGCTTCGCGGCCAGGCGAGAACCGCTTTGAAGCGCGCCGCCCCGAAGGCGACCGTGGCCGCTTTGGCGAGCGTGGTGACCGCGCCGCCCCGCCAGACCGCGGCCCCCGCTTGGGCGATGCCGCCTTCAGGGCGCAACGCGATGCCTTTGAATTGGCCCAAATGGCCTTGCGCAAGCTGGCCACTCAAGCCCACGGCGAGGTGCTCACGCAAGTCATGAGCGCCTGGGAGCAGCGCGATCCGGCCCAGCTGCCCCCCGCGCAAGCCCTGGGCAAAGCCGTGCCAGCCGCCGTGCGCACCCAGTGGCTGCAAGCCTTGGGCGCCCCGGCCGCTGACAACACCTCGGTGGCCGAGACGGCTTTGCTGCGCCTGGAGATGGCCACCGAACTGCCGACGCCGGCCGAACACCTGAGCGCGCGCCGCATGCTGCAGCTGCAGCTGCTGACCCAGCGCCACGCCCCTGCCCCCGACCAAACCTGGGGCGAGGACATGGCCAAGGTCTTGGCCGCGCCCCATGACGCGGCCCAGGCCAGGCGTGTGCAAAACGTGCTCAAGGCCTTGTTCAAGCGCTGATGCCACCGGCCGCTCGGGCGGGTCCGTTCCAGCTGTCCTGACCTGCCCTGAGGCTGAAAACAAGCTCAGGGGCGAGGGCTGTCCCAGACCCAGAAGGTGAACGGGCCGCTTGAGTTCAAGGCCGAAAAAACGCGTCAAACAACCCAGTGAGTTCAGCAAACTCCTGGCTGAACCTGTCTCGGTTCACGAAATAGGCTTCTGCTGCCACCGCAAAAAACTCAGCCGGTGCGGTGGCTGCGTAGCCGTCCAGCCAGGGCAGGGGACCGCCAAAGCGCTCGGCCTGCACCAGGCGGTCTGAAAAATCGTCATAAGCGCTGTGCATCAGGCTGCTCCAGCGCCGCTGCAGCGCGCGGCTGGGCAAGGGCGGGCAGCCGTCGGCCGGCCCGTGCCGCATGTCCATTTTGTGCACGAACTCGTGGATCACCACGCAGTAGCCTGTGGCGGGCAAAGGGCTGTGGGCGTCTGGCCAGCTCAGCGTCACGGGGCCGCCGTCCATGGCTTCGCCGCTGAGCTCCTCGGTGTAGTGGTGCACCAAGCCCGTTTCATCGTGAACCACGCGCTGGGCCCGCATGGGGCCGGGGTGCACCACAATGCCGCGAAAGTCCTCGTACCAGTGCAGGCCCAGGTGCAGCACCGGCAGGCAGGCCTGCGCCGCAATGGCCAAGGCCATGTCATCGGTGATGAGCAGCCCATGGGCGCCGCTGAATTGTTTGTGCGCCAAAAATTCGCTGCTCAGGCTTCTGAGCTTGTGCAAGTCAGAGGCGCTGAGATCGCTCAAAAAGGGGTAGCGCTGCACCACCTCCTGCCACAGCGCCTCAGGAATGCGCAACGGGTCGGCCTTGCCACCCATCAGTTTGTGCCACCACCGGCGCCAACTCAGCGGGTTCACAGCAGAGCGTGGCGCTCAAGCAGGCTGGGCTGGCCGGGCTGCAGCTGCAGCCTCAGCACCTGGGCGCGCGGGGGCAGGGCCTGCGCGTCCCAATCACTCAAGACCTCGCGGTACCGCCCGCTGGGCAAGGCATGGTGGGCCGGGCGGTGGGTGTGACCGTGCAGCAGCCACTGGCAGCCGGTGCTTTGCAGCCACTGGTCGGTGGCGGCGTGGTCCACATCGGCCCAGCTCTGCCCTGCAGCGAGGCGCTGCGCTTGTGCTTGCTGGCTTTGCAGGCGCAGTTGACTGGCCAGAGCCTGGCGCTGTGGCAGTGATTGAGCTAAAAAAGATTTTTGCCAATCTGGGCTGCGGACCTGGGTGCGAAACGCCTGGTAGCGCACATCGTCCAGGCACAGCGCGTCACCATGAGAGAGCAGCACCCGCTCCTGGCCCAGCACCAAGACCGTGGGGTCGGCCAGCAATTGGGTGCCACAAGCTTGCATCAAGCCCTGGCCTGCCAAAAAGTCTCGGTTGCCGTGCATGAAAAACACGGGAATGCGCTGGCTGAGTTGGTGCAGGGCCTGGGTGCACTCCAGCGTGAAGCTGTCGCCCGATGTGCATTGGTCGTCACCCATCCAGACCTCAAACAAATCGCCCAACACAAACACGGCGTCGGCCTGGGTCTGCGCAAGGTAGCCCCGCCAGGCTGCTGCCGTGGCCGGCTCGTCTGCGCTCAGGTGAACGTCAGAGACAAACTCCAGCGTGCGCCAAGCCTCAGGCGCCAGCAACTCCGGCGTGGCCAAGCGGTTGGCGGCTGGGCTGGCCATGGCAGGTGACTGGGGCAAGCGGCCGTGGCTGGGGCTCAGGCCAGCACCAACACCTTCTCCAGGATCACGTCTTTCTCAGGCACATCGTCATGAAAGCCCTGGCGTCCGGTGGACACGGCCGCGATTTTGTCCACCACCTCGGTGCCTTCGACCACATGGCCAAACACGGCATAGCCCCAACCTGCTGGGTTGGGGGCGGTGTGGTTGAGGAATTCGTTGTCGGCCACGTTGATAAAGAACTGGGCGGTGGCCGAGTGCGGCGCGCTGGTGCGGGCCATGGCCAGGGTGTAGCGCTTGTTCTTCAGGCCGTTGGCGGCCTCGTTCTCAATTTGCGCGTCGGTGGGCTTTTGCTTCATGCCCACGCCAAAACCACCACCTTGGACCATGAAGCCCGGGATCACGCGGTGAAACACCGTGCCGTCGTAATGGCCCTTGTTGGCGTAGCTCAAAAAGTTGGCGACCGACAGCGGGGCTTTGTCTTGGGCCAATTCGACGGTGATGTCGCCGAAGCCGGTGATCTGCAGTTGTACTTTGGGGTTGCTCATGATTTAAGGGACCTGGGTTGCGGATTGAATGACGACGGGCGTCTTGGGCACGTCACTGGGAAAAGGACCGCCCGCTCCCGTAGGGACGGCTTTGATTTTGTGGACCACTTCCATGCCGCTGACCACCTTGCCAAACACGGTGTAGCCATACAACTGGGCGGCGGCCAGCAGTCTGGCACGGGGCACATTGTCATACACCTGGCCCTGGTATTCGAAGCGGGGCACCGGATCGCCCGGCGGAATGGGCGTGGGGTTGAGAAAGGCGTTGTCCTTGACGTTGATGAAAAACTGCGCGGTGGCGGAATTGGGCTCGTTGGTGCGGGCCATGGCCAGCGTGCCCACGGTGTTGAGCGAGCCGCCAGCGGCCAAGGCTTCGCGGCCCTCGTGCGGCACCGGGGGACGTGTGGTTTTTTCGCGGTATTTGGCGTCGTAGCCACCGCCTTGCACCATGAAGTTTTCAATCACGCGGTGAAACACCGTGCCGTCGTAGTGCTTGTCCCGCACGTACTGCAAAAAGTTGGCCACGGTTTTGGGGGCTTTGTCGGGGTAGACCTCGACTGTGAACTCGCCCAGGCTGGTGACGAATTTCACGCGGGGGGCGGGGGGGCTGCTTTGCGCCCAGGCAGGCGCAAGCGCTGCGGTGAGGGCGGCACAGGCCAGCGCTTTGCCGCAAGGCTTGAGCCAGCGCTTGATCCATGGCGTTTGGGGGAGGTGTGTGACAGTCAACCGATGACTCCTTCAAAAAATATCTTCCATTGTCGGCCGGCGCGCACCCAATATTGGCGCTTGATCGGGCCGGTGAGCGAGCCGCGGGCCACCTCTCCAAAAGTCACCACCATGGTGTCTGAAGTGTCTGTCCAGCGCAGGTAAGACAGGTCTTTGAACTCAAACTGACGGCCGCGCCCACTGTCAAAGTCAGCGCCCACATTGGGCCGCCAATCGACGCTGCCCTTGCCGTCCACAGACATGTCGGTGGAGTAAAACGACAAAAAGCGCTGCAGGTCCCCCCGCGACTTGGCCTCGCGCCAGGCCGACAAGGTGTCGGCAAAGACCTTGACCTCGGGCGCCAGCAGTTGGCCAGGCGCCACCCAGTTAAGGCTTTTGGCAATCACGACAGGGGTGGTGCGCGACTGGACCGTGCGCATGATGCGTTGCAAGTCCGGGTTGGCCAGCACCACGCAGCCGTCGGAGGCGCGTGGCGCGCGTGCAAACTGCCCAGGGGGCGTGCCATGCAGCCAAATGCCGCTGCCCGTCTTGCCGTGGCGCACGTCATAGGGGTTGGGGTAGTTGATGGGCAAGGCCCCGGCGCCGTAAAAATCCTTGAGCTTTTTCGGGTCTATCTGGCTGGTGACGAAATACACGCCCAAGGGCGTGCGCATGTCGCCCTCCTGAGACTTGCCCGCCCCTTCCTTGCCCACTGAAATGTAATAGTCGGCCAAGAGCTTGAGGCCCTCGGGTCCGTGTTCAAAAAGATAAAGTCTGGCGCGCGAGGTGTCAATGGCAATGGCGTGTTTGTTGCGGGCCGACAGTTGCACGAAATGCGACGGCACATGGCCCGCCGGTGGCCGCTCGCGCAGGGCCTTGAGCCGAAGCAGCGATTCCTCGCGCAATTCGGTCAGGTTTTGGGCGGCGCTGGCGCTGGCCACCTCGTCCAGTCCCCGCGTGTTTCGGTTGCGCGCGCTCAGCAGATCCCCATAAACCAGCTGCGCCAGTTGGAAGTGGGGATAGTCTTTGACCAGCGCCTCAGCGCGCAGCAAGGCCTCGCGTGTGCGGCCCTGGGCCGCCAGCTTGTAGGCCTCCATCAACCTGGCCTCGGCCAAGCCATCGGCCGTCAAGGGAGCGATCAGCCCAGCCTGTTTGCTGCGTGTGCCCGGCTTGTGAGCGCGCTCGCTGGACTGGGCCAGCCCAGTCCCCAGTGACACCATGGCTGCGCAGGCCAGCACCACCGCGCGCCCAGCCAGAGCCCGCAAGATTAGAAAATTCACCACAGAAAAAAGGTGTCGGCGGGCCTTTGGCCAGAGATCAGGAGCCTGAAACCTCATTGATGATCAACCAACGCTCGCCAACTTTTTGCAAATCCAGGCGCTTGCGGCCATTCACAGACAGGTTGTCGGCCTTGTAGGTCTGCCTGAAGCGGGCCTGCGCTTTGTCGCCCATGACCTTGATCTGCAAGTCGCTGACCTTCACGCTGATGCTGGACTTGCCCACAATGCGCAAGCGCCGCTCTTCTTCCCAAGCCTTGCGCGTTTGCGAGCCAGGGGGGTCAAAGTCCACGCCATAAGCACCCAGGTAGTCGGCCATGTTTTTGGCTGACCAAGCGGCAGCCCAGGCTTGCACGGCGGCCTCTACATCGCCCACACGGGCTTCGTTGGCAGAGGTGGCCGCTGCGGCTGGGGCCGGCGTGGGTGTGGCCGTTGGTGCGCCTACTGCGACAGTCGGGGCAGGTTTGGCTGCAGCCGACTGTGCCGGTGCTGGAGCCGGTGCTGGAGCCGGTGCAGGGGCAGGTGCAGGTGAAGGTGCTGGAGCCGGTGCAGGTGTCGGCTTGGCCGCTGGCACGGGTGCCACAACCGCGACTTGCGCAGGCGCGCTTGACGGCGCGGGTGCTGGAGCTGCAGCAGCAGCGGCACCAGGGCGTGCG
>CANHKH010000054.1 GCA_947460165.1 Comamonadaceae bacterium | reverse complement strand
GCCGCGCCTGCGGTCTTGAGCGCCAGCGCAATGTCGCCGTCTTCGGCCACGATCACCGGGGCGTGGCCGCCCAGCTCCATGGTCACCCGCTTCATGTGCTGGCCCGCCAAGGCGGCCAGCTGCTTGCCCACGGGGGTGGAGCCGGTGAAGGTGATTTTGCGGATGAGGGGGTGGGCAATCAAGTAGTTGGAAATCTCGGCGGGCGTGCCGTACAGCAGCCCGATCACGCCCGCAGGCACACCCGCGTCATGAAAAGCACGGATCAACTCGGCAGGGGCCGCAGGGGTTTCTTCCGGGGCCTTGACGATGATGGAGCAGCCGGTGGCCAGGGCCGCCGACATTTTGCGCACCGCTTGGTTGATGGGAAAGTTCCAGGGCGTGAAGGCGGCGACCGGGCCCACGGGCTGCTTGAGCACCTGCTGCTGCACCTGAATGTGGCGTGGCGGCACGATGCGGCCGTACACGCGGCGGCCCTCTTCGGCAAACCACTCCATGATGTCGGCGGCCGCCATGGCCTCGATCTTGGCTTCGGCCAGCGGCTTGCCTTGCTCTTGCGTGAGCAGCTCGGCGATCTGCGGGGCGCGCTCGCGCATCAGGGCTGCAGCCTTGCGCAAGATGGCGCTGCGCTCGTTGGCGGGGGTGTCGCGCCAGACTTCAAAACCCTTTTGCGCGGCTTGCGCGGCCCGCTCCATGTCGGGCACACCGGCGTGCGCCAGGCGGCCGATTTCGGTGCCGGTGGCGGGGTTGAACACAGGCAAGGTGCGGCCGTCCTCGGCATCGCACCAGTGGCCGTTGATGAAAAGTTGGGTGTGGGGGTAGCTCATGGGTGTTCCAAAGATCAGGGGGCGGGCGACAAGCCGCCCGGTCCGTGACCAAATTGTGGCTCGATTTGTGGCCAAGGCGGTCAAGCCCGGGACATGACCGACCTGGCGGCTTTGGCGGTGTCACCTGCGTCACAGGCCGGACAGCGCTGCGCGCTGAAATCGCTACAGTCAAGTGCCCTTTCACACTTCACCGCAAGGACCCCATGGCCATTTATGAGCTGCGCACTTACAGCGCCATCGTCGGAAAAATGTCTCAAATCGTCGACCTCTACAAAAACGAAGGCTGGCCCGTGCTGTCCAAGCATCCGCCCAGGCTGGTGGGCTATTTCACCGGGGATGTGGGTGCCGTGAACCAGCTGATCCACCTCTGGAAATTTGACGACGACGCCGACCGTCGGGCCTTTTGGGCCGGGGTCTTCGCCGACCCGGATTTCATGGCCTTTGCCGCGAAAATCCGCCCCTTGATGGTCGACCAGCAGAACAAGCTGATGCTGTCAGCGCCCTGGGGCCCGCAGCCCTGAACCAGGGCGGCGCACGCTCAGGCGCTGCCTTGGCGCTTGAGAAAAGCGTCGCGCCAGTCTCGCCCACTGATCATCTCTAGCAGCGCCTGTGCCTGCGGCGGGCGCGCCGGCTCCATCAGCGCCAGGCTGTGCCAGGCCAGGGCCATGTTGCAAGAGAACACGGGTGCACCTGCCCACACAGGGTGCTGCAAGACCGCAGCCAGCGTGGGCGTGCCCGTGCCCAGCAGGACCACGGCCTGCATGCCTGAGGTGGCTGCCAGCCTGCCGATGGCCGCAGCGATCATGGCGGCCGACATGGCGTAGATCGGATGGAAGGCCCCATCCGGCGAGCTCTCGCACGCCTGAACGGCAACCACCTGCAAACCTCGCGAGCCCCAGTACGCCACGCTTTGCTCGGTGAGGCTGGGCGGGTAGGGCGAGACCAGCGCGATGCGCCGCGCCCCCAGGCTTTGCAGGGCCGCCACCACTGCCATCGCAGAGTTGGTCACCGGGATGCCCAGCCGGGCGGCAAGACCGCTGAACAAGGCCTCCTCGCGTGCCGCGCCAAGGAGGTAGGACGCGCCCGTGCAGGCGCTGGCCAGCACGCCCAGCGGTGCGTTGCCAAACTGCTGCACCGTCTCATCGAGGCGCAGGTAGTACTCCAGCAGCCGCGCCTCCATGCTGGGCTTGGCGCTGGTCATTCGGGCCGCTACCATGGCGATGCCCGGGGGCCACAGGGCCGCCAGCTCGGGCTCCACCGTGGTGTTGGCCTGGGGCGTGAGCACGCCCACCAGGCCACGGGATGCGTATTCGAGAGTCATGTGTGGGGGGACGGGATCCACTCAGGGCCAAAACAAAAAGTCTTCAGTGTTCACGGCCTGCATTTGTCGCCAGAAGTCCACCGTGCTGAAGGGCCAGTTTTGCGTCACCCGGCCGCTGGCCGACTTGTACCAATTGCTCACCCCGTCCAGCCCATAGGCCATGCGCCGCGTCTGTGCGTCGACCCGCTCGCTGTAGCTGTGGGTGGCTGCTGCGCTGGCCTCCATGGCGCGCGAGCCCTGCGGACCCAGGCTGGCCAAGCAGCGCAAGATGTATTCAATCTCAATCTCTGAAAACAGCACCAAGCTGCCGTTGGTGATCAGGTTGGTGTTGGGCCCGTAGAGCATGAAGAGGTTGGGGAAATGGGGCACGCTCACGCCCTGGTAGGCCTGCGCGTCGCCGCCCCACTGCGCATGCAGATCAGCGCCGCCGCGGCCTGTCACCTGCAGCGAATTCAGGAACTGCGAGGCATGAAAGCCGGTGCCGTAGATGATCACGTCGAGCTCGTGGACGCTGCCATCTTGGCACACCACCGCGTTCTCAGTGATGCGCGCAATCGGATCGCTCACCACCGATACATGGCTGCGCTGCAGGGCCTGCGACCAGGCGCCGTCGTCTCGCAGCATGCGCTTGCTGTAAGGCGGGTAGTCGGGCGTCATTTGGCGGCGCAGATCGGGCCGGCCGGCATAGGCTTGGTCAAGCTCGGCCTCCAGCATGTGGCGCAGTTGCTGGTTGAGCGCAGACACCGAGCCGCGCTGCTGCCAGGCCGGGTCCACCACCGAATAGCGCCTGCGGCCCTCGACCGCCACCCAGAACTGCTCAAAGCGGTACCAGGCGTTGTAGCCCGGCAGACTTGACAGCAGCCAGTGCAGTCCGGCCGGTAACTCCTGGGTGTAAGCCGGTGTGTGGATCACCCAGGGCGGCGTGCGCTGAAACACGGTCAGTGAGCCCACCTCGTCCGCGATGCGGGGGATCACCTGAAACGCGCTGGCGCCTGTGCCTATCACGCCCACCCGCAAGCCCTTGAGCGGCACATCATGGCGCCAAGCTGCGGTGTGCCAGGCGGGGCCGGCAAAGCGTTCGCGCCCTTCAATGTGGGGCAAGCGAGGCTTGCTCAGCTGCCCCACCGCGCTGATCACCGCATGGGCCCGCAGGCTGCGCGGCTGACCGCCTTGCACCAGGTCCAGCTGCCACACACACTCGGCCTCGTCGTAGCGCATGGCCTGCACCTCGGTGCCCAGCTGCACATGGTCCAGCAGGCCGCCGCTGGCGGCCAGTTCCTGAAAGTAGCGCTGCACCTCGTCGCGCGGCGAGAAAAAATGCCGCCAGCCCGCCTCCTGCGCAAAAGAGTAGCTGTAGCAAAAATTGCTGGTGTCCAGCCGGGCGCCAGGGTAGTGGTTCTCGACCCACACACCGCCGACCTCGGCCTGGCGCTCCAGCACGGTGTGCGCAATGCCCAGGCGCGTCAGGTGCCATGAAGCCAGCAGCCCCGACATGCCCGCGCCTATGACCGCCACCTGAAAATCGGCCGGCAGCCCCAGGCGAGGCGGCCCGCCTTGCCCCACCGGCTTGGCCAGGCCCAGCTCGTGCAGCAGCAGATCGAGCACGGACGGGTCCACCGCACCGGTCACAAAACCCATGATCTGCTCCAGCACGGCCAAGGGCAGTTGGGGGGCGATGGGGCAGCCCTGGGCCTGCCAGCGGCTGATCAGCAGCTCGGCCCGCTCGCGCGCCAAGCCTTGTGCCTGGGCCGACAAGCCGCCCTGGGCCTGAGGGCGCTGGGCCTGGTCGGCCAAATTGGGTTGCCAGGCGGCGTCGAGTGCTGACAAATCGCCCGTCAGGCGGGCGATGGCTGGCATCAGGGCCGGCAGGTGGGCCTGCGCCAGGGCGTGCCGCAGGCCTTGGCCTGAGAAAGAAAACGGGGTGTGCTGGCTCACTCTGGCTTTTTCAATCTGGATTTCTCAAACATCCAACAAGAGATGGGCCTGCTGGCTGCCCGAGCGGGCGCCTTATGGCTCGGTCGGCTGCTCTTTGTAGTAGCCGATGACATCGCCCTGCGTGCTCACGCCCAGGCCGTTGAGCAGCCGGTTGGAGTAGTTGAAATAGGCGCAGACTTGGTTGACTTCCAGGATTTCTCCGTCGTCACAGCCAGCCGCGTGCAAGGCGTCTATGTCGGCCTTGACCATGTGGGCCACATCGGTGGTGAGCTTGCCCGCATAGACCAGCAGCGCCAATTCTTTGCCTGTAAAAGCCTGGTGCGGTTCGCGCGCTTGCAAGGCCTGGTGCACTGCATCGGCGCGCACGGGGTCGGCCATCAGGCGCCTGGCGTTGGCCCAGTGGTGGGTCAGGCTGTAGTCGCAGCGGTTGAGCATGCTCACATAGGAGGCGACCACCTCCAGAAAGCCAAATGGCAAGGTGTTGTCTGGGCTGTGCAACACGCTGCGGTAGAGCGTGACATGGCCCTCCATGGTGTGCGGCCGCAGGCTGTGCGCCTTCATGACGTTGTCGACCGTGCCGTGCGGCGTTTTGACTTTTTCGTAAGCGCTGACCAGGGCGCCTTGCGCCTGTTCGAGGGGGATCATGCGTATCCAGGCGGACATGGGCTCTCCAGTGTTCAATCAAGGGGCAGGGGCTGGGGGGGGCGGGCAAACACACGCATGACCATGGGCTCGAAGTGCGACAGTGGCGCGCACTCGTAAGCCGGATCAAGGGCCGCCTGGTCGTATCGGTCCACAAAGGTGGCCGCCCATTCAAAGTGCGGGTGGCCGCGCCAGCGTTCACGGCCATGCGGGTCGGTATGCGGGTGGTGTGGGGCGTGGACGTCCTGAAAGATGGCGTGGCGCTGGAGCATCCAGCGGTTGCGCTCGGACACGTAGTTGCCCAGCAAGGCGGCGGCGAATTCGCCATGGCTGTGGGGGCAGGTGATGAAGCCGATGTCGTGAAAGAGGCACACCACGATGTCTTCTTGGTCCAGGCCGTCGCGCAGCGCCAGTGTGGCCGACTGCAGGCTGTGCCTGTAGTTGTTGACGCGGTAACCAAAGGTGCTGTCGTGCTCGGAGTCCGCCAGCATGCGCAGCGCTTGGCGGGCCTGCTGCTCGCGCATATAGGTGTCGCGCTGGCTTTGCAGGATTTGCCAATCCTGGGGGCTAAATTGCTCCAGGCTGTTTTTCTCGATGTACTGCCAGCCTGCATGCAGCAAGTCGCTGTGGTGGGTGTGGTGCGAGTCTTGGGCTGGATTCATGATGAACTCCTTGCAGTGGCAAGCCAATGGTCGGTGGCCAAGCGCCAGGGCGCCAAGGCGGCTTGCACGGCCAAATCTTGCGCCATGGCCTCGTCCCAGGCCTGGAGTTTGGCAGGCAAGGCCAGTGGCCGGTCCAAGGCTTCAAGCAAGCGCCTGGCCAGGGGAAGGGTGACTGCAAAGCCGCAGTCGGCCAGGCTGGGCTGCTTGCCGGCCATGAAGGGGGCGGCCTTGGCGAGCTGCGCCAGGCGCTCGAGCTTGTCGTGCAGCGCCGCGTGCAACTCGGGCAGGCGCGGGTGTTGAGCTGGGTTCTTGATCAGGGCAAACAAGGCACGCACCCGCGGCTCGACGTGCAGGTCGTGCATGCGGGCCAGCATGCGAGCCTGGGCCCTTTGTTGTGGGTCGCTGGGCAGCAAAGGGCGCTCAGGAAAGGCGTCTTCCAAGTACTCAAGAATGGCCTCGGATTCGGCCAAGAAAAAGCCATCGTGGGCCAGCGCAGGCAAGGTGCCCATGGGCACGCGCTCAGCCCAGGCCGCTGAGCGGTATCCGCCCTCGGGTTCGCGCTCTTGGTAGGCCAGGCCGCGCCAGTGCAGCGCCACACGCACCTTGGCGGTGTAGCTGGACACGGGCAGTCCGTAGAGGATGATCATGGCGCCTCAAAGAACAGGGCCATGTCTTGGTGGGCGTCGGCGACCGCCGCCTCCAGCAGGGCCCGGCCATGCGCTGCCGTGGCCAGCGCCGAGTGCGAGCCCACCCGCCCGTCCGGGAACTGCGCGCGGTGCGAGCGGGCGTCCAGGTGGTTGTCGCCCGCGTGCTGCTTGGCATAGCCCACGGGCAGCGCCTGCGGGGGCGCTTGCACCTGGGCCAGCGCCGCTGGCTCACTGGGAAAGCGATCCCCGAGCAAGGCCATGCCAATGGCCAGTTCGCTGGGCGTGGCGTGCATGCCTTCCCAGTCGCCATACCACTGCTTGCGCAGGCGGTCAGGGCCGGGGTAGTCCCACCACGAGCGCAGCCGGCAGCGCGGCACCTCGCCTGTGCGCTGACCCATGCTCCATTGGGCGTAAAAATCTTGGCAAGCGGCGTTGACCGCAGCGATGTTGGCGCCGTGGCCATTGAGAAAATAAAAGCGCTTGAAGCCTTGCGTGGCCAGGCAGTTGAGCACGTCTTGCACCACGGCCATCAGGGTGCTGGCACGCAAGCCTATGGTGCCGGGAAAACTCAGATTGAATTGCGCTGGGCCCAGGTTCAGGGTGGGCGCCAGCAGCCAGTGGCCCTGCTCGGCTGCGCCTTCCGCAATGGCCTGGGCCACCAGCGCGTCTGTGCCTATGGGGCCTATGGGGCCGTGTTGCTCAGTGGATCCCGTGGGGATGATGATGCCCTGGCAGCGCCTGAGGTATTGCTCCACCTGGGGCCAGCTTGTATAGGCAAGATGCATGGTGTCCATCATAATATTTGACACCATCCATGTCGAAGGTGTTTTCCATGAGTCAGTCGCTTGCGGGGCCGGCCCCGCTGATCCGCTTTGAGGGCGTGAGCAAATCCTTTGGCAGCTTCAAGGCCCTCAACGAGGTGAACTTGTCGGTGGCTGCAGGAGAAAAAATCGTCATTTGCGGCCCCTCGGGTTCGGGCAAGTCCACGCTGATCCGCTGCCTGAGCCAGCTCGAGCGAAATGATGCCGGCCAGATTTGGGTGGACGGCGTAGAGGTCGGCTCGCAGGCCTCGCAGCAATCGCAGGCGCGCAGCCAAATTGGCATGGTGTTCCAGCAGTTCAACCTCTTTGGCCACCTGTCGGTGTTGGACAACCTCACGCTGGCGCCCATGCGGGCGCGCGGCATGGCCCGCCAAGAGGCCCAAGACCTGGCCATGGAGTACCTGGCGCGGGTGGACATTGCCGAGCAGGCGCACAAGTTTCCCTCCCAGCTCTCGGGCGGCCAACAGCAGCGGGTGGCGATTGCCCGTTCGCTGTGCATGCGCCCGCGCATCATGCTCTTTGACGAGCCCACTTCTGCGCTCGATCCTGAGATGATCCAAGAGGTGCTGGGCGTCATGGAAGGCCTGGCCCGCGACGGCATGACCATGCTGTGCGTCACCCACGAAATGGGTTTTGCGCGCCGGGTGGCCGACAGGGTGGTGTTCATGGACCAAGGGTGTCTGGTCGAAGACGCGCCGCCAGCGCAATTTTTCAGCGCCCCGCGCAGCGAGCGCTGCCGCAGCTTTTTGGAGCGCATCCTGCACCACTGAGCCCAAGCCACTGAGGGCTGCGCGCTGGCGCGGGCCAGGCCTTCAGTGTGGTGCGCTGGACATGCGCTTTTCCAGTCTGCGCACACCCCAAGAGGTCAGCAGGATCAAGAGCAGGTACTCCACCACCAAGGCGGTGTAGATCTCCAGCGGCCGGTACTCGGTGACGTTGAGCTCATTGGCGCGCCGGGTCAGCTCTTGCAGACCAATCACAGAGACCAGCGAGCTCATTTTGAGCACGTACACAAACTGGTTGCCCAGCGCCGGCAAGATGGTGCGTATGGCCTGCGGAAAGATCACAAAGCGAAAGGCGTCGCGGCTGGACAGGCCCAGGGTCTGCGCGGCTTCGCGCTGGCCCTTGGCCACGGACTGTATGCCGGCGCGAAAAATTTCGGACTCGAAAGCCGCATCAGACAGCGCCAGCGAAATCACGCCAGCGGCAAAAGCGCCGAACTGCAGCCCCGTGACCATGGGCAGGCCGTAGTAGACCCACAGCAGCAGCACCAGCAGCGGGATGGAGCGGAACACCTCCACATAGGTGCGCGAGACCGTGCGCAAAGCCCGGGAGGGAGACAGTGCCGACAGCGCCAGCGCCACCCCCAGGACCACTGAGACCACGATGGCGGACAGGGACAGCCCGAGGGTCATCCAGATGCCAGCCAGCAAAAATGTCAGGTTGGCCGCGCCCTTGTCGGTGAAGGGGCTGAGGGTGTACCACCCCCAGGTGTAGGCGGTGCCGTCGCTGGCACCGCCACAGCCTGCCAGCAGGACCAGCGCGGCCAGCCCGAGCAGGCCCGCTGTGCGCACACGCATTTCAGCCTCGCGTGACGGTCACAGACCCAGCCACTTTTTCTCTAGCGATTCGAAATAGCCCTCGGACTTCTTCAGCGCCACCCAGTTGTTGACGAAGATGGTCCAAGTCGGGTCACCCTGCGGCATGGGGTAGGCAAAGGGCCGCTTGTTGCGCAGCTCGGCCTTGGGTATGGTGGTCAGGGTCGGATGGGTTTTGACCAGGGTGGAGGCTTCCACATTGCTGGTGATGGTGGCCACAGCCCGGCCGGCCAGCACCTCTTGGTAGCCGGTGGCGGGTTTTTCGATGGCGCGCACGCTGGCCTGTGGGAAGTGGGCTTTGGCCTGTTCTTCGAACACGGTGCCCAAGGAGACGGCGATGTTGGTGCCGGCGCGGTTGAGGTCGGCCCAGCTGTTGAACTTGGCCGCGTCCGCCTTGCGGATCACCGGCACGGTGCCCGCGTCAATGTAGGGGTCTGAAAACGCCACGGTCTTGGCCCGCGCCATGCTCAGTGAGGCACCGGAGAAGATGTCATAGCGGTTGGCGGTGATGCCGGCGACCAGCGTGGCCCATTCGGCGGGCACCCACTCGATTTTCACGCCCATGTCTTTGGCCAATTGCTCCATGGCCTCAATGTCAAAGCCACGGTAGCTGTTGGTGGCCGCGTCGCGGATGGACATGGGATTGAAGTCGCCCGTGGTGCCCACGCGCAAGCTGCCCCGCTCCAAAATGGTTTGCAGACGGCTTTTGGCCGGAGCGCCCTGGGCCGCCGCCGGGTTGTTCAGGGCGGCCAGCGCCACCATGGCGACAGACAGAACGGCTTTGAAGAATTTCATCGAGGCACCTTTGAAAATAAACGGGTTGATTGTGACCTGCGGCCACATGGGCTGGAATGAGCGCGCTTGACCAGTTCACAGATTAGCAACAAAAACCCAGAATCCTAGCCGACAGTCGCACCCGCCCCATCATGGTTGACCCTGAGTTCAGGGGCTGTGGCCAAAGCTACATTAACCTGTCTAGACAAGAGGCTGGCAGCGTTTGCCCAAGCCCCATTTTGGTGCCCGTGCGCTACAACACTTTTGAGCTCTTTCGTCAGGGTCTGCGCGGCCACCGCGGCTGGCCACGCGCCTGGCGCTTGGCCGAGCCAGCGCCCCTTTACGACGCGGTGGTGGTGGGCGGCGGCGGCCACGGCCTGGCGACTGCCTGGCACCTGGCGCGCGACGAGGGCTTGAGCCGGGTGGCCGTGCTCGAACGCGGCTGGCTGGGCGGCGGCAACACCGGCCGCAACACCACGGTGATCCGCTCCAACTACCTGCGCGAGCCAGGCATCCGCTTTCAGGACGAAAACCTGCGCCTGTGGGAAGACCTCAGCCAGCGCCTGGACTTCAACCTCATGGTCAGCCAGCGCGGGCAAATCGAGATCATCCAAACCTGGGGCAAGCTGCGCGATGCGCGCCGGCGCATGCACACCATGCGCCTGGCCGGCGCCGACTACGAGCTGCTGGACGCCGACGCGGTGCACCGCCTGCTGCCGCTGCTGCGCCCGGGTGCGAACCAGCGTCTGCCCGTGCTGGCCGGCGCTTGGCAGGGCCGCGCCGGCACCGTGCGCCACGACGCCGTGGCCTGGGCCTATGCGCGCGCGGCCAGCGAAGCAGGCGTGGACATCATCGAAAACTGCGAGGTCACGGGCATAGCCTGCCAGGGTGGGCGGGTGCAAGCCGTGCAGACCACGCGCGGGCGCATCGTCACTGGCCGGCTGGGCTTGGCCGTGGCGGGCGCGAGCAGCCGGCTGGCGGCCCTGGCGGGTCTGCGCCTGCCGCTGGAGACGCTGACTTTGCAGGCCTTTGTCTCCGAGCCGCTCAAGCCCATGCTCGATGTGATCGTCTCCTGCCCGGCGCTGGGGATTTACTTCAGCCAGTCGGACAAGGGCGAGCTGGTGATAGGGGGCGGGCCGGACGCGGGCCTGTCGTGGACCCAGCGCGGCCAGCACCACGTCATAGAGGACTGCGTGGCTGGCTTGCTGGAGCTGTTCCCGGCGCTCGCCCGCGTCAAGCTGCTGCGGACCTGGGGCGGGGCCATTGACCTGTCGGCCGACACCAGCCCCATCCTCTCGCTCACCGAGGTCCAGGGCCTGTGCGTGAGCACGGGCTGGGGCTCGGGCGGCTTCAAATCGATTCCTGCGGGTGGGCGCAGCCTGGCGGGGCTCATGGCGCGCGGCCAGGCCGACCGCTTTTGCGCGCCGTTCTCGCTGGCACGCTTTGCCAGCGGGCGGTTGCATTTTGAGACCGCCAGCGCGTCCAACCGCTTTTAAGGCCCCATGCTGCAGCTGCCCTGTCCTTTTTGCGGTCCCCGCAGTGAACATGAGTTCGTCTGCACCGGTGAATTCAGCCAGCGGCCTACGCAGCCCGAGGCCCTGGCGGATGAGGCCTGGGCTGATCACCTCTATCAGCGCCGCAACCCCGACGCGCCTGTGCGCGAGCTGTGGTGGCACCAGCACGGCTGCCGCAGCTGGCTGCAGGTGCGGCGCGACCCGCACAGCCAGGCCATCTTGGACTGCCAAGCCGTGGAGGCCGCGCCATGAGCGGCTGGCGCTTGCCCAGCGGCGGCCGTTTCATCGCGCGCGGCCAGACTTTGGACTTCAGCTTCAACGGCCGGCCCCTGCAGGGCCTGCAGGGCGACACCCTGGCCTCGGCCCTGTTGGCCAATGGCCAGATGCTGCTGTCGCGCAGCTTCAAGTACCACCGACCGCGCGGCCTGCTGGGTGCGGGCTGGGAAGAGCCCAACGCTTTCCTGGGCCTGACCGCGCCCAGGGACGAACCCAATGTGCTGGCCACCACCGAGCCTTTGGTGCAAGGCCTGCGAGCCCACAGCCAGCAGGGCTGGCCCAGCCTGCAATGGGATGTCATGGCCGCCGCCGACGCCTTGCACCGCTGGCTGCCGGCGGGCTTTTACTACAAGGCCTTCAAGTCACCGGCCTGGGCCTGGCCCTGGTTCGAGCGCGCCTTGCGCCATGCCGCAGGGCTGGGGCGGGTGCCGCAGAACGCGCCTGCCGAAGCCGGCCATGAGCGCCGCTTTGCCCACGCCGACGTGCTGGTGGTGGGCGCGGGTCTGAGCGGGTTGTGGGCCGCCTGGGCACTGGCCGACGCCGGCGCGCGCGTGGTGCTGGCCGATGACGCGCCGCAGCCCGGCGGGCGCTGGCTGGACCGCCCCGCCGGCCATTCCGTGGACGGCTGGATCGCGCAGGCGCAGCAAGCCTTGGACGCCCACCCCCAGGTCAGGCGCTGGTCCTGCACGCAGGTGGTGGCGCAGCACGACCACGGGCTCTTTGTGGCCGTGGACCGCAGCCAGCCCGGGCGAGAACGCATTTGGAAACTGCGCGCCCGCCACGCCCTGCTGGCCACCGGCCAGATCGAGCGGCCCCTGCTCTTTCCCGACAACGACCGCCCCGGCGTGATGCTGGCCGGCGCCGTCAGCAGCTACCTGCAGCGCTGGGGCGTGGCTGCTGGCCGGCGCATGGTGCTGGCCACCAACAACGACGCGGCCTGGACCACGGCCCTGGACGCGCACGATGCGGGCCTGCAGGTGCTGGCCGTGGCCGACCTGCGCCCCCAGGTCCACCCAGAACTGCTGGCGCAGGCGCAGGCGCGCGGCCTTGCGGTGCACCTGGGCGCGCGGGTGGGCAGGGTGTGCGGCCGCGCTCAGTTGCGCGCCGTCGCCCTGCTGGACTCTGAGGGCCGCGCCCAGTGGCACGAGGCCGACCTGTTGGCGGTCTCGGGCGGTTGGAGCAGCGCGCTGGCCCTGCATGCCCAGACCGGGGGCGCCAACCGCTACGACACGCAGCTCCACGGCATGGTGCCGGTGGGCGGCGGGCTGGCCCGCTGCATTGGCACGGCCGCAGGCCCGCAAGATACGCCCGCCTGCATGGACTCGGCCGCGCAGGGCGTGGCGCAGGTGGCGCAGTCACTGGGACTGCCCTTGAAGCCGCCGCCGTTGCCCCAGGCTCCCCCCGAACTCGGCGGCTGCAGCGCCCTTGGCCCACACGCAGGCGGTCGCGGCAAAGTCTTTGTGGACCTGGCCAGCGACGTCACG
>CANHKH010000053.1 GCA_947460165.1 Comamonadaceae bacterium | reverse complement strand
GCTCTTGCTCCATGTTGGCGTAGAAGTGGCTGGCGTCCGACGCCAGCACCACCCAGCCGCGCTGGGTGTGCACCCTCACCACCTGCAAGCCCATGGTGTGGCCACCCACATGGTGCAGGCTCAAGCCGGGCGCGATCTCTTCGTCACCATCGTGAAAGCAGGTGCGGTCCTGGTAGACGCGCTGCACCATGGCCGTGACGTCTTGCACATCAAAGGGAAAGCGCATCACCTTGTGGCACATGCAGCGGCCCGTGGCAAAAGCCATTTCCTTGTCCTGCAGGTGATAGCGCGCGCCTTGGAACAAATGGTTGTTGCCCGCATGGTCGTAATGCATGTGGGTGATGATCACGTCTTGCACCGCCGCTGGGTCGATGTCCAGCATCTTGAGCCCCTCCGAAGGGCAGCGCAAAAATTCACGCCCGCGCTGTTGGGCCATCTCCTTGGAAAAGCCGGTGTCCACCACCCAGACTTTTTTCTCGTGGCGGATGACCCAGACAAAGTAGTCCAGCGGCATGGGCACATCATGGCTGTCGCCGCCTATGAAGTTGTCGGGCGAGCGGCGCATGTGGTGCGCGTACTTGATGGCGTAGATTTCGTAGTTCGGAATGAGGCTCACAGCGTCTCCAGGGGGGTTATGCGCGGGCTTTGACCACAGGTTCAAACAGCGCTTGCATCTCGTTTTTCTTGACTTTGCCCGTGTTGGTCAAGGGCAGATCGCTCTCTTGAACGACCTTCAAGCTGTGCGGGCGTTTGTAGCGAGAGAGCTCTTTTTGGCAGTGCGCGCGGATGATGTCCAAATCAATGGTCTGCTCACCGCGGGGCACCAAGATCGCGCCAAACAACTCATCGAGGTCGTCGTTCATCAAGGGCACGCAATAGGCCGCCAGCACCTCAGGGCGGCGCATCAGCACTTCTTCGACCTCCACCGGCGAGACATTCATGCCGCCGGACTTGATCATTTCCTTGATGCGGCCTTTGAAGAAAATGTGGCCAGTCTCGTTGACCGTGCCCAGGTCGCCCGTTTTGAAAAAGCCGTCCGCGTCAAAGGCCTCGCGCGTGCGTTCGGGATCGTTCAGGTACTCGCGCATCACATAGCCTTTGACCCGGATTTCCCCAATCTCGCCGACCGGGCAAAGCAATTCGGTGGCGGGGTCCACAATGCGCGCCTCCACGCCTTCGAGCGGCCGACCCACGCTGCTCAGCCGCAGCGCCAAGGGCTCGTGGGCGTCCGTCACTGAGCAATTGCCGTAGGTCTCCGTGAGGCCATAGATGTTGCAGATGTCGCGCAGCCCCACGTCCACCAAACGCTGAATCTGCAAGGGCGTGCCAATGGTGGCCCCGCCCCTCAGGGTCTTGAAGCGGTCGGCATGGAATTCGGGGTGATTGAGCAAGGCCTCGGCCATGTTGGGCGTGCCGTAGAACAAGCTGCAACGCTCGGTCTCAATCAGGTGAAAAGCCTGCACCGGCTCAAAGTGCTCCTGCAACACAATGCAGCCCCCGTGGGTGAACAGGTTGAACAGCGCGTTCTCGCAGCCCAGCCCCCAGAACAAGGACACGGCCAGCCACAACCTGTCGTGCTCGGTGACATGCTGGCGCTGACCGATTTGCCACATGTTCTCGATCAGCGCGTAGTGCTGCAACACCACCCCTTTGGGGTTGGCGGTGGAGCCTGAGGTGTAGAGGATGTAGGCCACGTCAGCCGGCAAGACCTCGCTCTTGGCCAGGGCCACGGCAGACAACTCGGTCGCTGTGGGCGCTTGCAGCCAATCGGCCCAGCTGGACTCGCCCTCCGTGGCGGCCACCTTGGCGGTCTCACCGACGATGAGCAAGTGCTTTAAGGCAGGCAATGCCTCAGGCGTGCTGCGGATCTCAGCGAGCATCTGGCGATAGTCTTGCTTGAGAAACCGACCCGTGGTGACCAGCAGGCAAGATTCGCTGTGGCCCAGCACATAGGCCAACTCGCGCGCCGTCACCCAGGTGTTGACGCCCACCATCACCGCGCCTATGGCGCAAATCGCAAAGTCGGCGACCACCCACTCGATGCGGTTGCCCATCAAAATGGCGACCTTGTCACCCTTGCGAATGCCGTGGCGCAAGAGGCTGGCGGCCAGCGCATCCACGGCCACTGCCAATTGCGCAAAGGTCATGCGCTGACCCTCTGCCACCAAGGCCTCCCTGTGCGGAAAGCGCCTCGCCATTTCCGACACCAAGGCCGCAATGGTTCGGCTGACAGGCGGTGTCGGTGGGGTCATTTCGGGCAACACAACTTGCTTATGGATCAAAGTGTTTGGAGTATATGGATGGCAGAGCTTCTTTGGTGTCGCACGGGTGGCGACCAAGGGCAAGTCCCTAGTCCGTCTCTTGGCGCATCACAGCGCAGGCGACAGCCGTGGCCCATGTCATCTGATATTCTGAACATTTGAAGAACAATTCACCAACTTCCGGAGATAAAAAATGAGCAAGCATGTGGGCTTTATTGGCTTGGGCGCCATGGGCACGCCGATGGCCGAACGCCTGTTGAACGATGGCTACACCCTGACCATTTTCGATGTCAATGCGGCTGTGGCACAGGCGCTGGCCGCCAAAGGCGCGCATGTGGCGGCCTCGCCCCAGGCCGTGGCTGACGCGGTAGACACTGTGCTCATTTCTTTGCCTACGCCAGACATCGTCAAGCAGGTCACCACGGGGCCAGCGGGTCTGATTCACGGCAGCCAAGTCAAAACAGTGGTGGACTTGTCGACCACCGGCAGCAGCATGGCGCAGTGGGTGCATGCCGCTTTGGCGGTCAAGGGCATAGAGTTTGTCGACTCCCCGGTGTCGGGCGGGCGCGGCGGCGCCATTGCTGGCACTTTGGCCGTGATGGTTTCATCGCAAGCCGCGACCTATGAGCAGCTGACGCCGATTCTGAAAAACATTGGCAAGCTGTTTTTCATTGGCGACAAGCCCGGCATGGCGCAAACCATGAAGCTGGCCAACAACCTGCTGTCGGCTGCGGCCATGGCTGTCACCTCCGAGGCCATAGGCATGGGTGTGAAGGCCGGGCTTGATCCCAGCATCATGATCGACGTGATCAACGCGGGCAGCGGCATGAGCACGGCCAGCCGTGATAAGTTTCCCCGCGCCATCTTGCCGCGCAAGTTTGACTACGGCTTCACCACCGCACTGATGTACAAAGACGTGCGCCTGTGCATGCAAGAGAGCCAGGATTTGGGGGTGTCCATGCCCGTGGCCAACGCGGTGCGCGACATGTGGCAAAAGACCAACGACGATTTCGGCGGCGAGCAAGACTTCACCAACATCATCCGCGTGGTCGAGCAATCCATGGGGGTGGAAGTCAAGGGCAAGGCATGAGCAAAGCTGGGCTGAACCTGCGGCGCTTTGTCGACTGTGAGATGCGCTTGGGCGAGGGCCCCCTGTGGTGCCCTGTGACCCAGCGCCTGTGGTGGCTGGATGTGGCCGACCCCCATGTGTACTGCGCCGACAGCCAAGGCCAGCTGCTCCACCAATGGAAGGTGCCCAAGTACCCCGGCTCCATGGCCTTGCGCCCAGATGGCAGTGTGCTGCTGATGTCTCGCCACGGACCTGCGGTGCTAGAGCCCAAAGATGGGTCGCTGCAGCCCTTGGACATCCCAGGCCTGGCCCTGGGCGACACCCGCTTCAATGACGGCAAGTGCGACCGCTTGGGCCGATTCTGGTGCGGCACCATGGACAAGCGCATAGAGCAGCCCATTGGCTCGCTCTACCGGATGGACGCGCTGCAGCGCCTGAGCGTGATGGACGCCTCCTTCATCACCCTGGCCAACGGCATCGCCTGGAGCCCGGACAACCGCACCCTGTACTTCGCCGACACCACGGCCTTGTGCATTTACGCCTACGACTACGACCTGGCCCAAGGCAGCGTGGCCAACCGGCGGGTCTTTGCCCGCTTCGCACCCGGCCTGGGCGGGCCAGACGGCTTGACGGTGGACGCCCAAGGGGGCCTGTGGTGCGCCATGTACGACCGCGCGGCCATAGACCATCTGGACCCCCAAGGCCAGTTGGTCGAGCGCATTGAATTGCCAGTGCTGCAGCCCACCTCGGTGATGTTTGGTGGGCCAGACCTGCGCACGCTGTTTGTCACCACGGCCCGCATGGATTTGACGCAGGACCAACTGCACAGCCAGCCCTGGTCCGGACACGTGCTTTGCTTGGAGCCGGGTGTGGCTGGCCTGGCTGAGCCGCGCTGCGCTTTTTAAGACTTTGGCAAAGTTAAACCGGTCTTTTTCATGAAAGATGGCGTATGAAAAACGATTTTCTCGATCCCCACCAGGTGAGCCAGGCATGGCTCACCCAGTTGGAGTCTGCACTGGCCAGCGCCAGCGCAGACACTCTGGCCGCCTTGTTCAACCCAGACTGCCATTGGCGCGATTTGCTGGCTTTTGACTGGGAGATCATCACCCACTCAGGCGCCGCCAACGTCAGCCTGGCGCTGGCCAAGGCCGCGGCCTTGCATGCGCCCAACAACTTTCAGGTCAACATGCAGCGCCAGCCGGCCCAATGGGTCCAGCGCGCAGGCCAGGAAACCATAGAGGCCTTTTTCAGTTTCGACACCCAGGTCGGCCCTTGTGAAGGCATCTTGCGGCTTTCAGCGCAGGAAGGACAAGAAGAGCTCAAGGCCTGGACGCTGATGACCTCCTTGCTTGAAATTGCTGGGCACGAAGAAAAGTACAAGCGAAAAGTGACCGACGACAGCGCCAAAGGCCGAAGCTTTTTAGGCGCCAACTGGCTGGAAAAGCGGGAAAAAGAGGCCCGCTTTGAGGACGAGCAGCCCACCGTGCTCGTCATCGGTGCGGGCCAAGCGGGCTTGTCGATAGCCGCCCGCTTGCGGCAACTGGACATCTCCTGCCTGGTGGTGGACCGCAACGCCAGGGTGGGCGACAACTGGCGCCACCGCTACCGCAGCCTGGTCCTGCACAACCAGCGCTACGTCAACCACCTGCCCTACATGCCCTTTCCCGAGGTGTGGCCCGAATTTTTGCCCAAGGACATGGTGGCCGGCTGGTTTGAATACTATGCCCAGGCCATGGAAATCAATGTCTGGAGCAGCACCGAGTTCATCACGGCCAGCTACGACCAGGCCTCGGCGCAGTGGCAAGCGCAGTTGGTGCATGACGGCGCCCCGCGCCAGCTCACGCCCAGGCACATCATCATGGCCACCGGCGTCAGCGCCATCCCAGACCGCAGCCCTGTCGATGGCTTGCAGGACTTCAAGGGCGTGGTGATGCATTCGGCCGACTATTCATCGGCCGCGCCCTGGGTGGGGAAAAACGTGGTGGTGATGGGCACGGGCACCAGTGGCCACGATGTGGCCCAAGACCTGTGTGAAAACGGCGCCCATGTGACCATGGTGCAAAGAAGCCCGACCATGGTTCAGAATGTGTCGCCCACAGCGCAACTGCCCTATGTCATCTACGGCAAAGAGGTCTCTGTCGAGGACTGCGACCTGATCGCAGTCGGCACGCCCATGGCCTTGTACCGGGCCGCCAACCGCCACTATTTGGAGTTGGCGAAGGAGCTGGACAAACACACCCATGAAGGTTTGACAGAGGCCGGCTTTCGCCTCAACAAAGGCGAGGACGGCAACAACTGGCAAACCATGTACCTCACGCGGGGCGGCGGCTATTACTTCAACGTGGGCTGCTCCGACTTGATCGCCCAAAAGAAAATCCAGGTGGTGCAGACCAGCGACATTGAACACTTTGAGGCCGCGGGTGTGCGGCTCAAGTCAGGGGCTTTTCTGCCTGCAGACCTGGTGGTCACGGCCAAGGGGTATTTGGGCCAGTCTCAAATGGTTGAAAAGCTTTTGGGGCGGGAGATGGCCGAGCGCGTGGGCCCCATCTGGGGCATTGATGCGCGCACCCAAGAGCTGCGCAACATGTGGAACGCCACGCCGCAGCCAGGCCTGTGGTTCCACGCGGGCAGCTTTGCACAGTGCCGGATTTTGTCCAAATACCTGGCGCTGCAAATTCAGGCTGCCGAATTGGGCTTGCGCACGCAGTAAAGACCGGCGTCTGTGCCCAGGTGTCCTTCACACACATACTTTCAAGGCGATTTCCATGGTTGATTTACAAGGTCTTTGGCGGCTGGACGAAGCGCGTTCCTGGGACGTGAACGGGCAGGCCCTGCCTGCACCCTATGGCTCCAACCCCATCGGGCAAATCGCGTTTTCAGGCGACCGGATGCTGGCGTCGCTGTGCAACGGCGACGCCGTGGTCACGCGCAAGCGCGACTACATGTCTTATGGCGGCGTCTTCAGCTTTGAGGGCGGGGTGCTCGACTGTTTGGTGGACATCGCCTCCGACGCCCACCGGGTGGGCCAGCACGAGGTGCGGCAAGTCTCGGTGGTGGGCAGCCAGATCATGCTCAGGCCGCCAGCCCGCCTCTACGGCGAGCGCATGGAGCAACGGGAATTGCTGTGGAGCAAAGTCTGGTCGCCCTGAGCGCGCTGCCCAGCCCCCCATTGATATTCAACCTACTTTGACACAAGGCATTTGACGTGAAGACCTACCACCACTTCATCGACGGCGAGTACGTCCAGCCCCTGGGCGGCCAATGGATGGACAGCATGGACCCCTACAAGGGCCAGCCCTGGGCCCAGATCGCTCGCGGCGACGCGCGCGACGTGGACCGCGCGGTGCAAGCCGCCTCCCGCGCCATGAGCTCTGGCCCCTGGGCCAGCATGACGGCCACCCAGCGCGGCAAGCTCATGCTCAAGCTGGCCGACCTGGTGGCAGCCAACGCCGAACGCCTGGCTGAAATCGAGGTGCGCGACAACGGCAAGCTGTTGGCGGAAATGCGCGGCCAGCTCAACTACCACCCGGAGTGGTGGCGCTACTTTGGCGGCTTGGCCGACAAGATAGAGGGCGCTGTCATGCCCATCGACAAGCCAGACATGATGGCCTTTACCCGGCACGAGCCCGTGGGCGTGGTGGGCGCGCTCACCGCCTGGAACTCGCCCCTGCTCTTCATTGCCTGGAAGTGCGCGCCCGCCATTGCCGCCGGTTGCACCGTGGTCGTCAAGCCCAGCGAGTTCGCCTCGGTCTCCACGCTGGAGTTCGCCGCGCTCACGCGGGAGGCGGGCTTTCCCAATGGCGTGTTCAACGTCGTCACTGGGCTGGGCGCCGAAGCGGGGTCGGCCTTGGTCGACCACCCCGATGTCGCCAAAATCACCTTCACGGGCTCGGACGCCACGGGCGCCCGCATTTACGCGCAGGCCGCCAAAACCATGAAGCGGGTGGCGCTGGAGCTGGGCGGCAAGTCGCCCAACATCGTGTTCGACGACTGTGACCTGGACAAGGCCGCCGCCGGTGCCATTTCGGGCATTTTTGCGGCCACGGGGCAGACCTGCATCGCAGGCTCGCGCCTGCTGGTGCAAAACTCCATCAAAGAAGAATTCACCCACAAGGTGGCGGCCCTGGGCGCCTCGGCGCGCAAGGGCGACCCCATGCGGGCAGACACCAACATTGGCCCGGTCACCACGCCCGCGCAGTTCCAAAAAATCATCGACTACATGGCGATTGCCCAGGGCGAAGGTGCGCGCTGCATCTTGGGCGGTGGCCCGGCCCAGCCTTCGGCCGAGCTCACCGGCGGCCAGTTTGTCGAGCCCACCATTTACACCGACGTCACGCCCCAGATGCGCATTGCCCGGGAAGAGGTGTTTGGCCCGGTGTTGTCCATCATTGGATTTGAAGATGAGGCCGAGGCGATTGCCATCGGCAACGACACGATTTACGGCCTGGCTGCGGGCGTGTGGACCCGCGACATAGGCCGGGCCATGCGCATGTCCAAGGCCTTGAAAGCCGGCACGGTGTGGGTGAACACCTACCGCGCGATCAGCTACATGATGCCTTTTGGTGGCATGAAGCATTCGGGCATAGGCCGGGAAAGCGGCATAGAAGCGGTCAGGCAGTACCTGGAAACCAAGAGCGTCTGGATGTCTTACTCCGAGGACGCGCCGGCCAACCCCTTCATCATGCGCTAAGAGCCTTGCCCTGCAGGCGCACTGCGCCTAGCGGGGCGAGACCAGCCAACGGCCCGTGGTCTGACCGGCCTCCACCGCCAGGTGAGCTTGGGCCACTTCGCTCAAAGGCAGCTTGCGCTCGATCACGGGCGTGATCTGGCCGCGCTGCATCAGCACCAGCACATCTTCGAGCTGACGGCGGGAGGTGCTGGTGACGGACAGCAATGACTGATTCTTCAAGAAAAATTGCGCCGGGTTGAAGGGCACAAAGTCACCATTGAGCTGCCCAATCATCAACCAGCGGCCCTGAATCCCCAGGCTCTTGCGCATGTCGTCAAACAAGAGGGTGCCCACGTTGTCGACGATCACGTCCACGCCCTGCCCCCGAGTCAATTCGCGCACCAAGGGCGCAAAAGGCTCGCCCCGCGCGTGCAGCACCACCTCGTGCGCGCCCATTTGGCGAATCAAGTCCACCTTGTCGGCCGAAGTGGTCTGCGCCAGCACGCGTGCCCCCGCCAGGCGCGCCACTTGAATGGCGTGCAGGCCCAGGCCGCCACCAGCGCCGGTGACCAGAACGGTTTCGCCCATTTGCACCTTGCCCACATCGCGAATGGCATTCAAGACCGTCCCCACCGCGCAGGCGGCCACTGCCGCATGGTCCAGGTCCACGCCATCGGGCACCTGGGCAATGCAATCGGCCGCGATGGCCAGGTACTCGGCATAGCCGCCCGCCACGCCCACGTCGCCGAGAAACACGCGCTCGGTGCACAGCGGCTCAAAGCCCGAGCGGCAGAATCTGCAGTGCCCGCAAATGTAGGAGCGCTGCGTCGTGGCGACCCTGTCCCCCAGCTTGAAGCCCCGCGCGTGCGAGCCCAGCGCCACCACCGTGCCCGCCACCTCGTGGCCGAGCACGCAGGGCAGGCGCACGCCGGCCTTGAGCGTGCCGTTGCGGGTCAGCACGTCATGAAAGCACACGCCGCAGCTGTGCACCTCCAGCACCACTTCATGGTCCTGGGGCTCAGGATCGGGCAGGTCGACATGCACCAAGGCGGACACATCGCCGGGCTGGTTCACCATCACGGCTTTCATGGCACAAGACCCTCCACTGGTTTGAATTTCAGCACCGTGTGCTCAGTCCCAATGACCCGCTCGAACACCGGCTGCACCTTCATGCCTATGACGATGTGCGCCGTTGGCACCCCCACCAGGTTGGAAAAAAACTGCACGCCGTTGTTCAGGCGCACTTGCACCACCGAATACGGCACTTCTGCGGCAAAGCCCGGCCAGTAGGCCTTGTGAAAGGTGCAAAAAGACACCACCACACCCGCGCCATCGGCGTCCAGCCACTCGCAGGCTTCGCTGTGGCAGTGCGGGCAGTAGCGCGACGCTGGAAAGCGCGGCGACCGGCAATCGCTGCAGGTCTGCAGCAGCAAGCGGTTCTGGCCCAAGCCCTGCCAAAAGCGCGCGTTGAACGGGTCGGCCACATCGGGCAGTGGCTTGCCCACGGTGGCTGGGGGGGCGGGCTTATCGCTCATGGGTGGTGTAAAGAATGGAGCTGACCACCGGGGCGGCCGCCATGTAATGAACAAACTCGGCGCCCGGCACCTGGCGCTCGCCGCATTGACCGCGCAACTGGCGCACCGCCTCCACATTGAGCGCCCAGCCCTGCATGTAGGACTCTGACAAATGCCCGCCTGAGGTGTTGGTGGGGAACTGTCCGCCCAGCTTGAGCCGGCCATCTTGAACAAAAGAGCCGCTCTCCCCCACGGGGCAGTAGCCAAAGCCCTCCAGGCTGAACATGACCGTGGGCGCAAAGTTGTCGTAGACCATCAAGGCGTCCACATCGGCGTGCGAGATACCCGCTTGTGCAAAGGTCTGCTCGGCGGCCTGCTGCATGGGCTCGTGCCAAAAATCCTCGGGGGGGAAAGCCGAATCCACAAAGCGCGAACGCTGCGCAAAGGCCGCCAGCTGCACAGGCGTTTGGCGCAGGTCCCGCGCGCGGTCGGACAAGGTCATGACCATGGCCACCCCGCCATCATTGATGAGGCAGTAGTCCAGCAGGCGCAAGGGCTCGCAGACAAAGCGGGCGTCCAAATACTCGTCCAGGCCAAAAGGGGTGCGCTTGACCGCCTGCGGATTGAGGCTGGCATGGTGTCTAAAGGCCATGGAGACTTCGGCCATTTGCTCGGGCCTCGTGCCGTACTGCGCCATGTGGCGCTGCCACATGAGGGCGTGGAAGGCGCCTGGCGAGGTCATGCCGTAAGGAAACCACAGGCCTGCGCCGCCGCTGCCGTAGTTGTCGCTGTCGCCGCCGTAACGCGCACCGGCCGATTTGCCGTTGTTGCCATAGACCAGGGCCACGGTTTTGGCCAAGCCGGCCTGCAACACGGCGGCCGCGGTCTGGATGCAGATGCCGCTGAAGCGCCCGTGACCGGGCGTGGTCAAGGTGTACTGCGGGTTGATGCCGCACAGCTCGGCAAAGCGCTGGTAGTCGGGGATGCGGTTCAGAATCAGGCCGTCGATGTCTGAAAAATCCAGGCCGGCATCGGCCAAGGCGTCTTTCAAGGCCCACAAGCCCAGGTCGTAGGCATCCATGTCAGGCATGACCCCGTACCGGGTGTTGCCCACGCCAACCACACTGGCGCGCAAAGAAGAGGTGCTCATGGCGGGCTTAAAACTGGTAGCGGCGCAAACCACCGTCGACAGGGATCAAGGTGCCCGTGATGTAGCTGGCGAGGTCTGAGGCCAGAAAGCACACCAAGTGGGCCATGTCTTCCGGTTGGCCATAACGGCGCATGGGAATGTGGTTGTCGATCTGGTCCTGGCGAAAAGCGGCCGAATGGTTGCGCTGTATCTGCTCAGAATCAATGTGCCCCGGCGGAATGCAGTTGACCGTGATGCCGTGCGGCCCCACCATGCGCGAAAAGCCTTTGGCCCAGCTGTGCAGGGCGGCCTTGGCGCAAAACGCACCATTGACTTGGTCGGGCTCGCTTTTGCCGGTGATGTTGATGATGCGGCCCCAGTGCCTGGCCATCATGTCGTCGATGAACACTTCTGCCAGCTGGCGTGGCCGCTCGAAATTGAGAGCCATGGCCTCGACCCAACTGGACTCGGGCACATGCAATTGCTTGAAAGGGCGAGAGCCGCCAGCGTTGTTCACCAAAATATCAATGCCGCCCACCTGCTGCATCACGCGCTCATGGAGGCGCTGCACAGACTGCGGGTCGACCAAATCGTCGCTGATCACCACAGGCAGCTGGCCGGTGTCGCGCTGTATGTCTTGGGCCACTTTGTCCAGCAGTTCGGCGCGCCTGGCGGTCAGCACCAAACTCACGCCTTCGCGGGCCAGCGCGTGTGCAATGCCCACGCCAATGCCGGTGCTGGCGCCGGTGAGCAAGCAGCGTTTGCCCTCTAGATTCAGATTCACAACAGACCTTCCAGGCAGACCCCGGCGCCGGGCCGGGGCAGGGTTGAGTGGCGACTTAAATCTTCATGTCGGCGAACACTTCGCGGGCCAGGCGAAATGAATCGACCGCGACAGGCACGCCGCAATACATGCCGGTCTGCAAAAAGATTTCTGCAATTTCTTCTTTGGTCACGCCGTTGTTGATGGCGCCGCGGATGTGAACTTTCAATTCGTGCGGGCGGTTCAGCGCAGCCAACAAGCCCAGATTGAGCATGCTGCGGGTTTTGAGTTCCAGGCCGGGACGGGTCCAAATGCTGCCCCACGCACCTTCGGTGACGTATTCCTGCAAAGGCTGGCTGAAGGCGTCTGCATTTTTGAGGGCGTTGTCCACATACTCATTGCCCAGCACCTTGCGACGAACGGCCAGGCCTTTTTCAAAAACTTCTTTGTTCATAGTGATCTCCAAAACTAAAAAAATACCCACACACCACATGCATGGATGTTCTGAAATAAATCAGCCAACCCACACAAAAAATACTTTCAAATTCTATGTCTGCGCTCAGCCAACACAGAGCGGGAGAACCAGCAGTCGGCCCCACAGATGTCTCCGAAGCGCCTTGAGTCAGCCCATTTCTTGCGGCCTTTGAGACAAGACAGCAGTCGTCGGGCCCAACAGGTCAGTGACCGTGGGCAATGGTTTCCCCGCCGTCCACCACCAAGGTCACACCGGTGATGAAGCTGGCCTCATCTGAATGCAAAAACAAGGCGGCGTGGGCCACGTCCCAGCCCGTGCCTTGCTTGCCTTTGAGGGGAATGCGGCGGTCACGGTCGGCCACCACATCTTCTCGGCGCTGGCCCTTGGCCACCCTGTTTTCAATGGCCATGGGCGTGTTCATCAAGCCAGGCAAGATGGCGTTGACCCGAATGCCATGTTTGGCATGGGCTGCGGCCATGTTTTCTGTCATGGCGTTGAGCGCGGCCTTCATGGTTTTGTAGCCGAGCAAGGGGTAGGCCTGAATGGAGGCCACCGACGAAATGCTCACAATCGAGCCGTGGCCTTGCTCGCGCATGAAGGGCAGCGCATGTTTGGCGGCAAACCAGGCGCTTTTGAGGTTGACGGCAAAGCTGGCGTCAAAAGCCGCCTCGGTGAGTACATCCGCAGTGGCGTCGCCCAGCGCCAAG
>CANHKH010000052.1 GCA_947460165.1 Comamonadaceae bacterium | reverse complement strand
GCGCCTGCTCGCGCAAGGCGGGGTAGCGCTGCTTGACCGCTTGCTCGGCCTCGGCTGTCAGCGGGCCGTTGCGCAGCGGAATGCTGTAGTTCGCGGTGCGCTGAAACACCGTCAAATGCGCTGCCTGCTTGGCCACAATGGGAATGGCCTGGATGGCGGTGGAGCCTGTGCCTATGATGCCCACCCGCTTGCCCGTGAAGTCCACGCCCTCTTGGGGCCAAAAACCGGTGTGAAACCAGCGGCCTTTGAAGTCGGCCAGCCCTGGGAGCTTGGGCACCTGGGCATTGGACAGGCAGCCGGTGGCCATGATGCAAAAGCGCGCTTGCAGGCTTTGGCCGCCTTGGGTGAGCACGGTCCAGCGGTTGGTCTGGGGGTCGAACTCGGCGTCGGTGGCGCGGGTGTTCATGCGCATGTCGCGGCGCAGGTCCAGCCTATCGGCCACATGGTTCATGTAGCGCAAGATCTCGGGCTGACCGGCGTAGCGCTCGCTCCAGCGCCACTCTTGCTGCAGCGCCTCATCGAAGGAGAAGGAATACTCCATGCTTTCGACGTCGCAGCGCGCACCGGGGTAGCGGTTCCAGTACCAGGTGCCGCCCACATCGTCGCCGGCCTCCAGGACCACCACCTTCAGGCCTTGCTGGCGCAGGCGGTGCAACATGTACATGCCGGCAAAGCCGGCACCCACGACCACGGCGTCAAAGTGTTCGCTCTGGGGTGTCGTCAACGCAGTCTCTCCTGAATTCAAAGGGCTGAGGTCTTCATGGGGCCGCAGGCTAGGCGAATGTGCTCAGCCGCGTCACTCACCGCTGCACCGGCCTCAGGAATCAAATTGAGCATGCGGGCAAAGCCATGCGGCAAGCCCAAGACGCGCTGCAAGGTGACGGGCACGCCCGCTGCGCGCAGCCGGGCCGCGTAGTCCAGCGCTTCGTCGTGCAGCACGTCGTACTCGGCCGCCGCAATCCAGGCCGGCGGACTGCCGGCCAGATCGGGGTGGCGCACAGGCGAGATCTCCGCTTCTTGCCACAGGGCTGGGGGGGCGTAAAGGCCAAAAAACCACTGCATGTCGGCTTGTGTGAGTGGCAAGCCCTCGCCATGGGCCTGGTAGCTGGCGCGGCTGAAGTCGGCGTCGGTGACGGGGTAGAACAGGCACTGCAAAGCAATAGAGATTTTTTGGCGCAGCAGCGTGGCCGCCACGGTGGCCAAGTTGGCGCCGGCGCTGTCGCCCGCGACCACCAAGCGCGCGCCATGGCCCAGCAGCTGGACCATGTGATCGTGGGCCCAGACCATGGCATCTTGCGCGTCTTCCAAGCCCGCCGGAAACGGAAATTCAGGCGCCAAGCGGTAATCCACAGACAACACCGCACAGCCTGATGTGTCCACCAGCGCACGCGCGAGCACGTCAAAGTCATCGACCGAGCCGCACACCCAGCCGCCGCCGTGCAGGTACACCACCAGGCCGGGCTCTTGGCCGCTCTGGGCGCGGTACAGCCTGGCCGCCAGCGGCCCTGCGCGCGTGGGGACCCTCAGCTCACTGACCGGGCCCACCTGCGGCCCTGCGCCCAGGGCGCTGCGGCTGGCGCTGACCACTTCGCGGGCCTGCGCGGGGCTGCCCGCCGACAGCGCGGGTCGGCCAGCCGCGCGCATGGCTTGCAGCATTTTTTGAACAACAGGATGAAGCGCCATGGGAGTGTCCGTGAGCTAGGCCGGGGGCCAAGCACCCGACGCGTCAATACAGAGTGTCATCCTACCGAATAAATCGTATGCTTGTCAACGGTATGCAAGTGTTCAAGTTAAGGGAAACACCCGATAAGCCGTACTGATGCGTACGATATGCTCCGCTGACCAAATTGCATCAAGGAGCTTTTCATGACCGCGACAGACGCCAGTGCCTATCCCACCGTCAGGCAGCACATTGCCGGCCAGTGGCGCGCTGGCGGCCAGGGCGTGGCCGCCCAGGTGCGCAACCCGGCCACCGGCCAGGTGCTGGCCGAGGTGCCGCGCGCCAGCCCGCAGGACCTGGACGACGCGCTGGCGGCCGCAGCCGCAGCCTTTGATCCATGGCGCCTGAAGTCGCCGCAAGAGCGCGCCGCCGTGCTCATGCGCACCGCCTCGCTGGTGCGCGAGCGGGTCGAAGACATGGCCCGGCTGATGACGCTGGAGCAGGGCAAAACCTTGGCGGAATCGCGCATGGAGTTCATGCTCAGCGCCGAAACTTTTGAGTGGTACGCCCAGGAGGCGCTGCGCTCCTATGGCCGTGTGATTCCACCGCGGGTGCGCGGCACCCGCCAGTTGGTGGTGCCCCAGCCGCTGGGCCCGGTGGCGGCCTTCACGCCCTGGAATTTTCCCGCCATCTTGCCGGCGCGCAAGATCGCCCCGGCCTTGGCCGCGGGCTGCACCATGGTGCTCAAGCCCTCCGAGGAAACGCCCATGTCCTCGCTGGTGCTGGCGCAAGCGCTGGCCGATGCGGGCCTGCCCGCAGGCGTGCTCAATGTGGTGTTTGGCGTGCCTTCGGAGGTGTCCACCCACTTGATCAGCTCGCCCCTGATTCGCAAGGTGACCTTCACCGGCTCCACCGGCGTGGGCCGCGAGCTGGCGCGGCTGGCCAGCATGGGCCCCAAGCCTTGCACGCTGGAGTTGGGCGGCCATGCCCCGGTGCTGATTTTTGATGACGCCGACCTGGAGCGCACGGTGGCCACCTGCGTGCAGGGCAAGAGCCGCAACGCGGGCCAGGTGTGCACCTCGCCCACGCGCTTCATGGTGCAAGAGGGCATACACGACGCCTTTGTCGCGCGCTACGGCCAGGCGCTGGACGCGCTCAAAGTCGGCCCCGGTCTCGATACAGCGCATCAAATGGGCGCGCTGGCCAATGTTCGCCGTGTCGACGCCATCGAGGCCTTGGTGGCCGACGCCGTGGCCGGTGGCGGCCGGGTGGTGGCCGGCGGGCAGCGCATGGGCGGGGCGGGCTATTTTTTCCGCCCCACCTTGTTGGTCGACACGCCCGAAAACGCACAAGCCCTGAAGATCGAGCCCTTTGGCCCCTTGGCCCTGGTGCGCCGCTTCTCCAGCCTGGAGCAAGGCCTGGCCATGGCCAACGACACGCCCTATGGTCTGGCCGCCTACGCCTTCACGCAGTCGGCCGCCACCGCCGTGACGGTCAGCGACGAGCTGCAGGCCGGCGGCATAGGCATCAACACCTTTGCCGTGTCTGCCATTGAGGCGCCCTTTGGCGGCCTCAAAGACAGCGGCTACGGCCAAGAAGGCGGCCCCGAGGGCCTGCACAGCTACTTGCACATGAAGTATGTGCACCACGCCTGAATTTTTTGCTTCCCTTTCTCACCCCACCACGGAGACATGACCATGAAAAAAGCCCCCTCTTTTGCTCTCGGCCGCACCACGCGGCGCTTTACCTTGGCCGCTTGTGCGGCGGCCAGCTTGGCACTGAGCGCGCCAGGCGTTTGGGCGCAAGCGGCCAATCCTTTGAAAATCGGCCTGCTCAGCGACATGTCGGGCTTTGTGGCCGACCTCTCCGGGCCAGGCTCGGTGGTGGCGGCCAAGATGGCGATCGAAGATTTCGGCGGCCGTGTGCTCAACCGCCCCATTGAGTTGCTCGAAGGCGACCACCTGAACAAGCCCGACACCGGCCTGACCATTGCCCGCCAGTGGTACGACTCCGGCGTGCGCACCATTTTTGACATCGGCATCACCACCGTGGCGCTGGGCGTGCAAGACCTGGCCAAGGAAAAAAACCGCATCGCCATTTTCAACAGCTCGGCCAGCTCGGACCTGACGGGCAAGAACTGCTCGCCCAACGGCATCCACTGGACTTACAACTCCTATTCACAGAGCTTGGGCGCCATCAAGGCCAACTTGGAGACCGGCGGCAAGAACTGGTATTTTGTGACCATCGACTACACCTATGGCAGGAATGTGCAGCGCGACGCCACGGGCATGATCGAGGCGGGCGGCGGCAAGGTGGTGGGCTCGACCACCCACGCGCTCAGCTCGTTTGAGTTTTCCTCGCAGCTGCTGCAGGCCCAGGCCTCCAAGGCCGATGTGGTGGCCATGGCCACCACCACCTCGCATGCCGCCGCCATGATCAAGCAGGCCGAGGAATTTGGCCTGCGCAAGCGCGGCCAGCGCCTGGCTGCCCTGGCCTTGACCCTGCATGACGTCAAGGCCCTGGGCCTGAACAACGCGCAAGACCTGTTTGTGACCGAGCCCTATTACTGGGACCAAAACGAGCAGACCCGCGCGTTTGCCAACCGCTTCAGGACGCGCTTTGGCAAGATGCCCAACTTTGTGCAGGCCTCGGTTTATGGCTCCATACAGCACTACCTCAAAGCGGTGGCCGCAGCCGGCACCGATGACACGGCTGCGGTGCTGGCCAAAATGAAGTCCACCCCCATCAACGACGTGATGACCAAAAACGGCACCATCCGCGAAGACGGCCGGGTGATCCGCGAGGGCTATGTCTTCCGGGTGAAAAAGCCTTCAGAATCCAAAGGCGAGTGGGACCTGTACGCACCGTTTGCCACCATCCCGGCCAACGTGGCTTTTGGACCCGCTGACAAAGCTTGCTCGCTGATCAAGTAAGGCCCCTGTGACGCAGATGGCCGACAACCCGGAAGTGCTGGTGCAAGTGCGTGGGCTGCGCAAGCAGTTCGCGGGCTTTACCGCGGTCAACGACGTCGACTTGAGCGTGCGTCGGGGGCATATTCACGCACTCATTGGTCCCAACGGGGCCGGCAAGACCACGTGTTTCAACCTGCTGACCAAGATGCTCGAGCCCACCGCGGGCAGCATCTTCTTCAAAGGCCGGGACATCACGCGCTTGTCGGCGGCCAAGGTGGCGCAGTTGGGCATGGTGCGCAGCTTCCAGATCTCGGCCATCTTTCCCACCCTCAGCGTGCTGGACAACGTGCGGGTGGCGCTGCAGCGCAAGCAGGGCAGCTCGCTGCATTTTTGGCGCTCCGACCGAACCCTGAGCGAACTCGACGAGGCGGGCATGGCGCTGCTGACCGATGTGGGTCTGCAAGATGCGGCTTCTTCTGTGGCCGGTGATTTGTCTTACGGGCGCAAGAGGGCGCTGGAAATTGCCACCACGCTGGCCTTGGACCCGGAAATGCTGCTGCTCGACGAGCCCACCTCCGGCATGGGGCTGGAAGACGTCAAAGCCACGTCGGCCTTGATACGCCGCGTCTCGCGCACGCGCACCATTTTGATGGTTGAGCACAACCTGGGCGTGGTGGCCGACCTGGCCGACCGCATCACGGTGCTGGCCGCCGGAGAGGTGCTCACCGAGGGAAGCTACCAGGAGGTCTCGCGCGATGAGCGCGTGATGGCCGCCTACATTGGACGAAAGGTGGCCGCATGAGCGGACAGGCCAACGCCATCGAGGTGCGGGACCTGCAGGGCCACTACGGCCCCTCGCATGTGCTGCACGGCATGGACTTCAATGTGCCCACAGGGCAGGTGGTCACCTTGCTGGGGCGCAATGGCGCTGGCAAAACCACCACGCTGCGCGCCATCATGGGGCTGCTGCGCAAGCGCACAGGCTCCATTGTGGTCAACGGCACGCAGACCATGGGCCAGCCGCCCGAGCAAATTGCCCCTTTGGGCGTGGCCTACTGCCCGGAAGAGCGGGGGATTTTCCCCTCGCTCAATGTGCGTGAAAACCTGTTGCTGCCGCCGGTGCTGATGCCTGGCGGCTTCAGCACCGAGGAGGTGGTGGCGCTGTTTCCCCGTCTGGCCGAGCGCTACAACAGCCCTGGCACCAAGCTCTCCGGAGGCGAGCAGCAAATGCTGGCGATTGCCCGCATCTTGCGCACCGGCTGCCGCATTTTGCTGCTCGACGAGCCCACCGAGGGCCTGGCGCCGGTGATCGTGCAGCACATTGGCGAGGTGCTGCAAGAGCTCAAACGGCGCGGCTACACCGTGCTGTTGGTCGAGCAAAGCCTGGACTTCGCCATGTCGGTGGCCGATTTGCACTGCGTGGTCGAACACGGTCAGGTGGTCGACCAACTCTCCAACGACGATCTGCGCGCACAGCCGGATCGGCTGCAGAAATACCTGGGGGTGTAGGGCGTGTTCTCATGACTGATATTTTTGGAATTCCCCTGCCCGCCTTCATGGGCCAGCTGACCCTGGGCCTGATCAATGGCGCGTTTTATGCCGTCTTGAGCTTGGGGCTGACGGTGATTTTTGGCATGCTGAGGGTGATCAACTTCACGCACGGCGCGCAATTCACGCTGGGCGCTTTTGGCGCCTGGATGCTGCTCCATTACCTGAAGGTGCCCTACTGGGCCAGCTTGCTGATCGTGCCGCTGGTGATGGCGCTGCTCGGTGGGCTGGTCGAGCGCCTGCTGCTCAAGCGCTTGTATGAGATGAACCACCTGTTTCAGCTCTTGCTGACCTTTGGCCTGGCGCAGATGATTGAGGGCACGCTGGCGGTCTTGTATGGCTCGTCGGGCAAGCCCTTTGACAACCCCATGCCTGGCGGCATGGACCTGGGCTTTATGTTCTTGCCCTACTACCGCGCTTGGGTGGTGGTGGCCTCGCTGGTGGTGTGCCTGGGCACTTGGTGGGCCATTGAGCGCACCCGCTTGGGCGCTTACCTGCGGGCATCGACCGACAACCCGGACCTGGTGCGCACCTTTGGCATTCCCGTGCCGCGCCTGATGACGCTGACCTACGCCTTTGGCGTGGGGCTGGCGGCGCTGGCGGGCGTGCTGGCCGGCCCGATCGACCAGGTCAAACCCTCCATGGGCTCGGGGCTGATCATCACGGTGTTTGCCGTGGTGGTGATAGGCGGCATGGGCTCCATCATGGGCTCCATCGTCACCGGCTTCACCCTGGGCCTGCTGGAAGCGCTGACCAAGGTCTACTACCCGCCCGCTTCCAGCGTGGTGATTTTCCTGGTGATGGCGGCTGTGATTTTGGTCAAGCCTGCGGGGCTGTTTGGCCGGCAGCCCTGAGGCCTGAGCGATTTACCGAGAGGCAAACATGCGCCACTATTCCAAACTGATCTTCGCGGCCTTGGCCTTGGTGCTGCTGGTGGCGCCGCTGCTGGTCTACCCCATCTTTGCCACCAAGCTGCTGTGCTTTGCCTTGTTTGCGGCGGCCTTCAACCTGCTGTTCGGCCAGGCCGGGCTGCTGTCCTTTGGCCATGCGCTGTTTTTTGGCGGCGCGGCCTACTGCACCGGTTATGCGCTGAAAACCTGGGGCTGGAACACCGAATGGGCGGTGCTGCTGGGGGTGGTGTTTGCCACCTTGGCGGGCGTGGTGGTGGGGGTGTTGTCAATCCGGCGCCAGGGCATTTACTTTGCCATGATCACCTTGGCCCTGGCGCAGATGTTTTATTTCTTTTGCATAGGCGCGCCCTTCACGGGCGGTGACGATGGCATCTCGGCCATTCCCCGCCGGCCGGTGTTTGGCGTGATCGACATCACCGACGACCGCACGCTGTACTACGTGGTGGCAGCGATCTTTTTTGTGGCTTTTGCCCTGATTTACCGCATCATTTACTCGCCCTACGGCCAGGTGCTGCGGGCCATCCGGGACAACGAGGCACGCGCGGTCTCGCTCGGTTATGCGGTGGACCGCTACAAACTGATCGCTTTTGTCATTTCGGCCGCGCTGGCAGGGCTGGCCGGCTCGCTCAAGGTGCTGGTGTTTCGCCTGGCCTCCTTGGTGGACGTGGGCTGGAGCACCTCGGGCGAAGTCATTTTGATGACGCTGGTGGGCGGCATAGGCACGGTGTTTGGCCCGCTGGTGGGGGCCGGTTTCATCTTGACCATGCAAAGCTATCTGCAAGGCTATGCGCAGTGGGTGCCGGTGATCCAGGGCCTGGTCTTTGTGGTCATGGTGATGCTGCTGCCCAAGGGCGTGGTGGGCGAGTTCATGGCCCGCGTGTTCAAGGTGCAGCCCGCACAGGTCAAGTGATGCCCGCCCGCAGGTGAGGCTGGGCCCAGCCTGAATCCGTCAGCCCAATTGGGCTGCGGCCGCTGCCAAGCTGCGCTGCGCGTACTGCGCATACCAAGCAAAAGCCTCGGGGTTGGCGCAGGCGTCCGGATTCACCACCTCGTGCAAGGGGCGGCCCAGCATCAGCTTTTTCACCGGCAACTCCTGCTTTTTGCCCGTCAGGGTGCGCGGGATGTCTTGCACCTGCACGATCTCGTCGGGTAAAAAACGCGGGGACAGGTCTTGGCGAATGCGCTGGACCATGCGCGCGCGCAGCGCCTCGTCGAGTTCAAGCCCAGGGCGCAGCATCACAAACAGCGGCATCCAGGCCGGCCGGCCCAGGTATTCCAGGTCCACCACCAGGCTGTCCACCACCTCGGGCAGGTCTTCGACCACGCGGTACAGCTCGCTGGTGCCCAGGCGGTGGCCATGTCGGTTGAGCGTGGCGTCGCTGCGGCCATACACCACCGTGCCACCGCTGGGCGTGATGCGCAGCCAATCGCCCTGTCGCCACACCCCGGGGTAGGTGTCAAAGTAGCTGTCGCGGTAGCGCCGCTGGTTCTCGTCGCCCCAAAAATACAGCGGCATCGAGGGCATGGGCTGCACTACCACCAGCTCGCCCACCTCGTCGTGCAGCGGCCGGCCGGCCTCGTCCCAGGCTTGCACATCGGCGCCCAGGCAGCGCGACTGCATTTGCCCCAGCACGCTGGGCAGCTCAGGGGTGCCGCCCAAAAAGGCGCTGGCCAGGTCGGTGCCGCCGCAAATCACGCACCACCAGATGCCGGGGCCCACCGCCTCCAGCCCCCAGGCGCAGGCCTGCGGCGACAGGGGCGAGCCAGTGGAGCCCAAGGAGCGCAAGCTGCGCAGGGCCAGCTGCCCAGCCGGGTGCACCCCCGCCTTGAGGCAGGCGCTGTAGTAGGCCGCGCCCGCGCCTACAAAAGTCAACTCCAGCTCGTCGGCCAGCCGCCACAAGGTGTCAGGCTGCGGGTGCGAAGGGTGGCCGTCGTAAATGCACACGGTGGTGCCCAAGAGCAAGGCGCTCACTGACAGGTTCCACATCACCCAGCCGGAACTGCAGTACCAAAGCAGGCGCTCATGTCGCTGCGTGCTGGGCTGCAGGTTCAGGTGCAGGGCGTGCAGCTTGAGCATCTCCAGCATCACGCCGCCGTGGCCATGCACGATGGGTTTGGGCAGGCCTGTGGTGCCGCTGGAATACAAAATCCACAAGGGATGGTCAAAGGGCAGGTCTTGGGGCTCCAGTGGCCGGGCATGGGCCACGGCCTCGGTCCAGGCCAGACAAGGCCCAGGCCAGGTCTGGGGCCCTTCGCCAGGGCCATCTGCGTGCGCGCCGGCCGCTTGCATCACCTCGACCTGCACCCACAGCGACACGGTGGGCAAGGTCTGCAGCAACTCGGCCACCACCTGGCGGCGGTCCATGACCTTGCCACCGTAGACCGCGCCGTCGCAGGCAATCAAGACCTTGGGACCTATTTGTGCAAAGCGGTCACGCACCGTGCCCACGCCCATGTCGGGGGCACACAAACTCCACACAGCGCCCAGGCTGGCGCAGGCCAACAAGCCCACCACCGCTTGGGGAATGTTGGGCAGGTAGGCGGCCACCCGGTCGCCACGGACCACCCCCTGCTCGCTAAGGGTGGCGGCCAAGGCGCCAGACTGGCGCAAGAGCTCGGCCCAGGTCCAGCGCTCGGTGCGGCCCTCGCGCTGCATGCGCTCGTTGCGAAACAGCAAGGCCGGCACGCCCGCCGCATCGGCCGCCGCCGCGTGCTGGCGCAGGTGCGCGGCGTAATTGACCTGGGCGCCCTCGAACCAGCGCGCCCCCGGCATGCCGCTGGCCTGCAAAACACGGGCATGCGGTGTGGGCGAGTGCACGCCATAGCGGTCCCACACGGCCTGCCAAAAATCTTCGAGCTGGTCGACGGACCATTGACGCAATGGCTCGTAGTCGGACAGGGACAGGCCATGGCGCGCGTTGACCCATTCGCGAAAGGCCTGGGTGTTGGCGGGGGTGTGGTTTTTAGATGGTTGCATATCGTAAGGAGGCATACAATAAATGCACCAGCGGTACGCCGTCAAGCCTCAGGGAGACCACCGATGACCCTTCCCCTCACCGCCAGGCGCGTGGTCCTGGCGGCGCGCCCTTCGGGAATTCCGCAGTCCGAGCATTTCCGTCTGGAAGAAGTTCCCGTGCCCGTGCCCGAGCCGGGTCAATTCCTGGTGCGCAATGAATTTTTGTCGGTCGAGCCCGCCATGCGCGGCTGGGTCAATGCCACGGCCAATTACGCGGCCGCCGTGGGCTTGGGCGAGGTGATGCGCAGCTTTGCCGCCGGCCGCGTGGTCGCCTCGCGCCATCCTTTGTACCAAGAGGGCGACGCCGTCATGGGCATGCTGGGTTGGCAGGAATATGCGCTGTCGGACGGGCAAGGCATACGCCGAAAGGTCCGCGAGCACGATTTGCCGCTCTCGCTCTCCTTGGGGGTGTTGGGCATCAATGGGGTGACGGCCTGGTTTTCTTTCAAGGAGTTGGCCCGCGCCATGCCGGGCGACACCGTGGTGGTCTCCACCGCCGCCGGTGGCGTGGGCTCGGCGGTGGGTCAAATTGCCAAGCTGGCGGGCTGCCGCACCGTGGGCATTGCCGGTGGGGCGGCCAAATGCGCACAGTGCCTGAGCGAGTTTGGTTACGACGCCGCCCTGGACTACAAAGCACCCGATTTTGAGCAGCGCCTGGCCCAGGCATGCCCGGCTGGGGTGGACGTGTACCACGACAACACCAGCGGCGCCATCAGCGACGCGGTGATGCGCTTGCTCAACAAAAACGCCCGCGTGGTGGTGTGCGGCACCGCCTCGGTGGCCAACTGGGACGATTGGCCCCAAGGCCCTCGGGTCGAGCGCCATTTGCTCAACAAATCAGCCTCCATGCACGGCTTTTTGATTTGGGACTACGAGCACCGCTATGAAGAAGCCGTGGCCCGGCTGGCCGCCTGGGTGCGCCAGGGCCAGTTGAAGTACCGCGAGGACATCGTCGACGGCATCGCGCGCGCGCCCGGCTCGATTGCCGACCTTTACGCCGGCAGCAACATGGGCAAGCGCTTGATCCGTTTGCACGGTGCAGCATGAGGGCGCTGCTGTGCGAATCCTGGGCCGGCTGGCGGGGTTTGCGCCTGACAGATGTGCCGCCCCCGCCGCTGCAGCCGGGGGCTGTGCGCATTGGCGTGGCCTATGCCAGCGTGGGCTATGCGCTGCTTTTGCAAACCAGCGGGCGCTACCAGCGCAAGCCCCCCTTGCCCTTTGTGCCTGGCACCGAGGTCAGCGGCACCGTGCTGGAGGTGGCGCCCGACGTGTCTGGCTTTGCGCCCGGCGACCGGGTGGTGGCGGCCCTGGACTGGGGCGGCTTTGGTGAAGAGGCGGTGGCCACCGCTGAAACCGTGTGGCATGTGCCAGCGGCCATGCCCTTGGACGCCGCCACACTGATGCCCACCACCTACGGCACCGCCCATGCCTCGCTGCACTGGCGCGGCCGGCTGGCTGCCGGGCAAACCGTGGTGGTGCTGGGCGCCGCCGGTGGCGTGGGCATGGCCGCCGTGGAAATTGCCAGGCTGGCCGGTGCCCGCGTGATTGCGGTCACGCGCACGGCCGAGCGCAGCGAACTGGTGCGGGCCCATGGCGCCCACCATGCGCTGGTCTGCGATTCTGACCAAACACACACCCTGGCCGCGCAGATCAAGGCGCTGACCGAGGGCCAAGGCGCCGACCTGGTGTTCGACCCGGTGGGCGGGGCGCAATTCGAGCAGGCCCTGCACGCTGTGCGCCCTGAGGGCCGCATTTTGCTCATTGGCTTTGCCAGCGGGGAGGTGCCGCCCATCCCGGCCAACTTGCTGTTGGTGAAAAACGTCGAAGTCATCGGCTTTAACTTTGGCTGGTACCTGGGCTGGAGCCCGGTCGATGCCCGCCGCCGCTATGCGCAGCAGCTGCGCGAGATGATGCAGACCTTGTTCACCCAGGTCAGCGCGGGCAGCTTGCGGCCAGCGCCTGGGGCTTGCCATGCACTGGCCGACTATGCACAAGCTTTTGAAGAGGTCGAGGGCAGACGGTCCACCCGCCGGGTGATTTTGCAGTTGGGCACGGACGCGCCTGGCGAACGGCCTGCGCCTTGAGGCCTTGCTGACCTGCCCGCTTTTGATGGCATCGATTTCATTCACCCCGCTCGAACAGACTCACACCATCCAAGGAGACAAGACATGAACATCAAACGCATCGCCACGGCACTGGGCCTGACGCTGGCCGCCGCGGCCAGCCAGGCTCAAGCGCCTTCTTCGGCCCCTTGGCCCACCAAGCCGGTGCGCATCGTCACCGCCTTTGGCGCGGGCAGTGCCAGCGACATCGTCGCCCGCATGATTGCCGAAGACCTGCAGACCGCCTTCAAGCAGTCCTTTGTGGTGGACAACAAACCCGGGGCCTCGGGCATCGTAGCGGCCGACATGGTGGCCAAATCAGCGCCCGATGGCTACACCCTGTTCTTGACCACCAACACGGCGCACTCGGTCAATCCGTTTTTGTTCAAGACCCTGCCTTATGACCCGATCAAGGACTTCAGCCCCATCGCCCGCGTCTGCTACTTCCCGTTCATTTTGGCGGTCAACGCGCAGCTGCCTGTCAAAACCATCCCGGAGCTGATCGCCTACGGGAAAAACTCCGCCAACAAGACCAGCTACGCCTATGGCAACAGCACGGGCCAGATTGCCGGGGCAGCCTTCAGCAACCTGACCAAGCTGGGCGCGGTGGCTGTGCCCTACAAGAGCACGCCTCAGGCCCTGACCGACCTCATAGGTGGTCAGGTGAGCTTTTTGTTTGTCGACTTGGCGTCGAGCCGGCCGCATTTGCAGTCAGGCCGCATTCGGGCGCTGGGTGTGACGGTCGAGCAAAAAGGGCCGCTCACGCAAGACCTGCCCTCGGTGGGCGCGGCCGCCCAGCTGCCCGGCTTTGACCTGGCCGCCTGGGTGGGCGTGGTGGGGCCAGCGGGCATGCCGCCGGCCATCGTGGCCCAGGTCAGCGCCCGCATCAACCAGATGCTGGCACGCAAGGAGGTGGTGGACAAACTGACCGCCATGGGGGCCGATGTGG
>CANHKH010000051.1 GCA_947460165.1 Comamonadaceae bacterium | reverse complement strand
GGGGGTGGCTTACGCCGAGAACATCCCGCTGGCGGGCGGCGCCACCGTGGCCGTCCTGCTGCCCATGCGGGTGCAGGGCAAGGCGGTGGTGCTGGGCATGGGCGGCACCATTGAACGCATGCACCCCAACAAAGACAAGTACCTGCAAATGCTCAAGGACCTGTCGGCCTCGCTCAAGCCGCCAGCCTGAGCGCAGGCAGGGCTGGGCCTCAGAGCCCGGCGAGCATGGCGTAAAGCGCATCGGACGGCTGGCGCGCGCCGTTGGGCTGGCGCACGCCAAAGCGCGCTTCGTCGCTCTCGCCGCTCATGGGCTGCTGGCGTATCCAGTCGTAGACCACGGTGCGCTGGGCAATGCGCCACTGGCCGCCGCGCTTTTCAAAGCGGTCCACGTAGCGGCCTATCAGCAGGGACTCGCGCGGCTGGCCCTGCGCGTCACGATCGCCCTGCAGCGCATGAAAGTACGACTCCACCCCCGCCACCTCGCCGCGCAAATCGATCAGGATGTTGGACAGCAGGTGGACGCCACGCGGCGCGTCCTTGAGCTTGTCGAGCGCCCAGTCAATGAAGCCGCTGGCCGTGCCCTGGTAGGGGCCGTGGCGGTCGGTGGCGTCTGGCCAGTAGACCGAGCGCAGACAGGCCTCGTCCACGCGGTCTATGCCTCGGCAATAGCGGTGCAAGCAGTCGCGGATGGCCTCGCGGTCCAGCAGGTCTTGCAGGGTCTGGGCCTGGGCGGGCAGGTCGTGGGTGCTCATGCGCTCTCCTTGTGGTGCGAGTCCAAATCAGGTCTTGAGGGTGATGACGGCGTCCAGGCACACCGCGCCTTGCGCCATCACCACCAGGGGGTTGATGTCTATGCTGTCGAGCTGCGCGGCATGGGCCATGGCAAAGTCCGACAAGGCGCACAGCGCCGCCACCAGGGCCGCCATGTCCAGCGGCGCAGAACCGCGCCAGCCGCTGAGCAGGGCCGAAGAACGCACCCGCTCCACAAGGGCGCGGGCCCGCTCGGGGCTCAGGGGCGCCGAGGCCAGGGCCACGTCGCGGTGCAGCTCCACCGCCGTGCCGCCCGCGCCAAACAGCACCATGGGGCCGAAGGTGGGGTCCACCTGCACGCCCAGCAAGGTCTCGACACCGCCGCGCACCATGGGGGCGAGCAGCACGCCGTCCAGCCGGGCTTGGGGCGCGGCATCGCGGGCCCGCTGCATCAGCGTGGCAAAGGCCGCGCGCACGGCGGCTTCATCGCTCAGGCCCAGCAACACACCGCCGATTTCTGTCTTGTGCAAGATGTCGGGCGAGGCGATCTTGGCCACCAGCGGAAAGCCCAGCTCCGTGGCCGCGGCCGCGGCCGCGTCTGCACTGGCGCACAGTAGCTCGCGCAGCACCGGCAGGCCGGCGGCGCCCAGGGCCTGCTTGGCCAAGGCCTCGGTGGACACATCGCCCAGCGGGGTGGGCGAGGCAAGGCTGGCCGCCGGCATGGGGTAGAGCTGGCGGCGCAACATTTGCAAGCGCGCTGCGCCGGCCAAGGCCGCCACGGCGCGGGTCGGGTCGCCAAACACGGGGATGCCTATGGCGGCCAGTTGCTCGTCCACCTCGGGGGTGGACAGCATCACCAGCATCAAGCATTGGTGCGGGTAGCGCTGGCGCAAGTCGCGCAGCTGCTCTAGCGTGGGCGCAAAGCGCGCAGGCGCGAGGCCCGCATGGGCGAGGTAAGCCACCACGGTGCCGTAGTCACCGTGCTGCAGCATCACCTCGATGGTGCGGCCCAAGCCGCCGGGCACCGAGGTCACCTGCGCCGTCATGTCCAACGGGTTGGCCGCCACGGCAAAGGGCAGCAGCTCCAGCGCGGCTTGGCGGCCGGACTCGGGCAGGGGCGACATGGTCAAACCCGATTCGCCAGCCTGGTCGGCCATCAGCACGCCAATGCCGCCCGAGCCCGTGACCACGCCCATGTCGGCATTGGCCGGCAGCTGGCCGGTGACGGTGCAAAAGTGAGCGATGTCCAGCATGGCCTCGATGGAGGCCGGGCGCAGCGCGCCGCATTCGGCGAACACCGCGTCAAAGGCGGCATCGTTGCCGGCCAGACTCCCGGTGTGGGTGCGGGCGGCGGCCGCGCCCAGCTCGGTGCGCCCCACTTTCATGACCAGCACGGGCTTGCCGGCGGCAGCCGCCTTGAGCAAGGCCGCGCGCAGGCGCGCACCGTCCTTGCAGGACTCGAGCGCGGCGCAGATCACGTCGGTGCCGGGGTCGCCCGCAAAGTAGTCAATGCACTCGGCCACATCCACATCGGCCTCGTTGCCGGTGGCCACGATCTGGCTAAAACCCATGCCGCGCAGCGAGGCCATGCCATAGGCGCAAGAGCCAAAGGCGCCGCTTTGGGTGGCCAAGGCAATGCGACCTGCGCGCGGTTGCAGGCCGTAAAGCACGGTGGAAAAAGTCGCAAAGTAGCGGTTGTCCAGGTTGAGCATGCCCAGCGAGTTGGGGCCGACCATGCGCACGCCGGCGGCGCGGCACATGTCGCGCAAGCGTTCCTGCAGGGCCAGGCCCTCGGGGCCGATCTCGGCAAAGCCGGCGGTCAGCACCAGCACGCACTGCACGCCTTTTGCAATGCTCTCGCGGATGGCGCCTTCCACACCGGCCACCGGCGTGAGGACGATGGCCTGGTCCACGGGGCCGGGCACTTGGGTGATGCTGGCAAAAGCGGGCAGGCCCTGGATCTCGACAGCGCCGCTGCGGTTGACCGGGTAGAGCCGGCCTTGGAAGCCCGCCTCAATGAGAAAGCGCAGCACCCGACCGCCTATGCGGTCGGCGTCGGAGGAGGCGCCAATGACGGCCACCGAGGCCGGGGTGAACAAGGGGCTCAGGGCATGGGCCTGGCCTGACTGGGGGGTCGCCATCACGCCGCCTGCGCCAGGGTCTGCGCGCACAACCAGTCCAGGCATTGGGCGCTGTCACCCTGGTCAAACGCGGTGGAGATGGCCCGCACCGCCAGGCGTGAGGCCAGGGTTTCGGTGGTCATGCCCATGCCGCCGTGCAGCTGGATGGCAGACTCGCCCACCTGGCGCGAGACCTGGTTCAGGTAGAGCCTGGCCGTCAAGATGTCGGCCAGCGGCTGGGGCGCGGCCGAGTGGGCCGTGACCAGGTGGCGGATCAGGCCGTAGCTGTTCTCGTAGGCCACGTACATCTCCACCAGCCGGTGGCGCAGGGCCTGGAAGGTGGACAAAGCCACGCCGAACTGCACCCGCGTGTTGAGGTAGTCGATGGTCTGCGTCACCAGGCTGGCGGCCATGCCCACGGCCTCCACGCAAGCGAGCAGGCTGCCGGCGGCCTGGCCGGCGGCCAGGGCGCGTTCCACGGTCTCGCCACGGGCCAGCACAGCGCCGTCAGGCAGGCTCAGGCCGCCCACGTCCAGGTCGGCGCAGCGGCGCCCGTCGTTGCTGCTGTAGTGGCGGGCCTGGGCCAGCAGGGGCGCAGCCTCGCTGAGTACCAGCTCGGCCTGGCCGTCGGCGCCTTGCACCACAAACAGCAGGTGGCTGGCCGGCTCGGTCAGGTCCACGGTGCGCAGGGCGCCTTGCAATTGGCCCTGCGCGTTTCGGGTGGGCCGCACGGGCGCGGTGGTGAGCAGCGCCCCACTGGTGGACAGCACAGGGGCGATGGAGGCCTCGCCGCTGGCATGGGCTTCGAGCAATGCGCGCACGGCAGGCTGGGCGGCAAAGGGGCCGAGCACGGCCGGCACCACGCCGGCGCGTGCGATCAGCGGCGCGGTCAGGGCATGGCTGCCCAGCGCCTCGACGATGGCGGCCAGGTCGGTCAGGCTGGCGCCAAAGCCGCCGTCGGCCTCGGCAATCCAAACGCCTTGCCAGCCCAGGGCCAGCATCTGGCGCCAGCCCTCTGAGCCTTCGGGCGGCGGAGCCACGGTGGGAAAGCCGCGTGTGTGTTGGGCCAGCTGGGCGGCCAAGCGGGTGGCGTTGTCATGCAGGTCACCTGCAAACAAGGGCGTGGGCGTGTAGGCCATGCTCAGGCTCCAAACAGTTCGCGGGCAATCACGTTTTTCTGCACTTCACTGGTGCCGCCGGCAATCGAGCGCGAGCGGTAGAACAGGTAGGTGTGCACCAGCTGGCGCTCGCGGTCCTCGGCATCGGGCACCGGTGCGTCCTCGTCGTCGGGCAAGAGGCGCGCAGCCAGCTCGGGGGCGCTCAGGTCAAAGGCCAGGGCAGAGATGGCTTGCGCCAGCTCAGAGCTGTGCAGCTTGAGCGCTGAGGACTTGGACGACTGCAGCGTGCCGAGGATTTCCTCGTTGATGGCCGACAGCAGCATCTCGCGCGCGCCCTGGGCCGAGGCCTTGGCCACGAACAGGCGCTCGAGCGCGCGGTGCAAGCTGGGCGAGGGGCCTTGCTCGCGCAGGCGCTCGCGCACCAGCTTTTCCACCTCTTGGAGCTGGCGGATCAGGCGCGGCACCGAGGCCGGTGACAGTCGCTCGCGGTCCAGCAAAAACTTGCCGTACTTCCAGCCCGTGCCCTCTTCGCCAATGCAGTTGTCCACCGGCACCCGCACGTCGCGCAGGAACACCTCGTTGACATGGTGCCAATGGTCTATGGTGTGGATGGGCCGCACCTCGATGCCCGGCGTGTTCAGCTCAATGGCCAGCAAGGTGATGCCTTGCTGCTTGCGCGCCTCCTGGGAAGTGCGCACCAAGCTGTACATGATGTCGGCTTCTTGCGCGTGCGAGGTCCAGATTTTTTGGCCGTTGACCACGTAGTGGTCGCCGTCACGCACCGCCGTGGTCTTGAGCGAGGCCAGGTCCGAGCCCGAGCCGGGTTCGGAGTAGCCCTGGCACCACCACTGGCTGGCGTCGAGGATGCGGGGCAGGAAGCGGGCTTTTTGCTCGGGCGTGCCGAAATGCATGATGACCGGGCCGATGTGGCCCAGGCCGTGGTGGTAGAGCGGTGGGCAGTCCAGCTCGGCGCTCACCTCCTCAAAAATGTAGCGCTGCTGCAGGTCCCAACCGGTGCCGCCGTGTTCGACGGGCCAGCTCGGAGCGCCCCAGCCTTTGGCCGCCAAGATGCGCTGCCATTGGGCGTACTCGGCGCGCCCCATTTTGTGGGCGTTGCGGACCTTGGTGCGCAGCTCAGGCGGGCAATGGGTGTGCATGAACTCCCGCAACTCGGCTCTAAAGGCCTGGTAAAACGCGGTGTCACGGTCGGGGACCTCGGGGTCGGTGGCGTGGCGGCTCAAGAGATGCTCCAGAAAAGTCGGGCGCAGCGGGCCATGGCTGCCCTGGCTTGCTGCGCTTTTATTTTACTAAACGATCGGTAAGTAATGACGCGGGGTTAACCCCGAGTTGTCGTCCGTGAAGGCGGTGCCTTCTTGCCTCGGTCAACGCCGGCGCGCAGGCACCGACGCAGGCTGGGCCAACCCACCCAGAAGGATGTCCAGGTACTGCTCTATGACCTCCTCGATGCTGAGCTTGCCCCCTGGCCGGAACCAGCGGGCCAGGCCGTTGACCATGGACAGCGCCACCCGGCCGGCCATGGCCGGGTCCACCTGCTTGAACTCGCCCGAGGCCACGCCCTGCGCAATGCAGGCGCGCAGCAGCTTTTCGTAGCGGTCCCGCAGCGCGATGGCGGCACTGCGGGGGACCGAATCTTCGTCGACCCAGAAGGCGTTGGAGCCGGCGGTCCAGAGGTCGGGGTCGCGCACATAAATGAGCGCTGTGGTCATCAAAAAGGTGCGCACCTTCTCGCGCGCTGTGCGGGCCAGCTCGGTGGCCTGCTCGACCTCTTCCACCAGCACCCGCAAGCCTTCGAGCACGATGCGCTCGTACAAGGTGTTCTTGTTGGGAAAGTGGTAATAGAGGGCGGCCTTGGTGATCTTGGCTTCTTCGGCGATGTCGCGCAGCGAGGTGCCCTTGTAGCCATAGCGCGCAAAAAAGCGGCAAGCAATGCGCAGCAATTGGGCCTGCCTGTCGTCGCCCCGGGGCGTGGAGGCGGTGCCCATGGTCTTGATGTGGGGCGGTGCGGCGGGACGTTTGCTGGCCAAAGCGGGCTCCTGGTGTGCAGTGGTGAGGGGCTGGATCAGCGACCTTTGTACACCGGCGCGCGTTTTTCTAAAAAGGCCAACTGAGCCTCTCGGGCATCTTCGGTCTTGGACAAGAAAACCGTGTTGCTCTGCTCGTAGCGGTAGGCTTCCCGCAGCGGCATGTTCTCGGTCATGCGGGCCGCTTCCTTGGCCAGGCGCAGGGCGATGGGGCTTTTGGAGGCGATCTCGCGGGCCATGTCCATGGCGTAGGGCATCAGCTCCTCAGGAGGCAGGCAGGCTTCGACCAGACCCAGCCTGTACAGCTCCTCGCCGCTGACCTTCATGCCGGTGTAGAACATGCGGCGCGCGCGCGAGCGGCTGAAGAACTTTTGCAAAAACGACACGCCGCCCGCCAAGCCCACGTTGATCTCGGGCATGGAGACATAGGACTCGGTGGAAGCCACCCAAATGTCGCAGGCCATGACCAGGCCAAAGCCGGCGCCCATGGCCGGGCCGTTGATGGCGGCGATGATGGGCTTGCTGCACTCGACCAGGGCGTTGTGGCTCTCGCGCACCACGCGGTTGTGGCGGCCGTAGGCGCCAGGGTTGTCGCCCAGGTTGGGGCGCTCGCGGATGTCGGCGCCGGCTGAAAACACCTTGCCCGAGCCAGTGAGCACAACGACCGCGACGTCGTCGCGGTCGGACAGCACGTCAAAGGCCTCGGTCAGCTCGGTGCGCAGCAGGGTGTTCTGGGCGTTGACAGGCGGGCGATTGAGCGTGACAACGGCGATCTTGTCGGCAATCTGGATGTCCAGGGTGGTGTACTGCATGGCGGGCGCTCCGGGCTGGCGGGTGGATGGTCCCGCCGGCCAGTCACTTACTGACCGGCAGGCAGGTTTTTGACCATCATAGAGCGCCCTGACGCGCGCGCCAAGCCAACCGGTTACGCGCAGGCGACAGCAGCGCCTGCGTCAGCCCAGGCTCACCCCAGCCTCACTCGGCCTTGAGGTTCACCCCTTTGGCCAGGCCTTGCCAGAGGTTCACGTCAGAGCGCACAGTGGCGGCGAACTGCTCGGCCGTCTTGATGGGCGGTGCGGGCATGTTCTGCGCATTGAATTTCAGGCGCATGTCGTCGGTCGCCAGGATTTTGTTGATCTCTTCGTTCAAGCGGCGCACGATGTCCATGGGCGTGCCGGCCGGCGCGAACACGCCGTACCAGCCGTCAGCGTCAAACTTGTAGCCCTGCTCGGCCACGGTGGGCAGCTCGGCCAGGGCCGGGGCACGGCGCGAGCCTGTCACGCCCAGCGCCACGAGCTTGCCGGCGCGCACATGCGGCACGGGCGAGGCAATGTCGGCAAAGCCCACGCTGAGGTTGTTGCCCATGAGGTCGTTGACCAGCGAGGCCGTGCCCTTGTAGGGGATGTGCGGCATGTCCACACTGAACTGCACCTTCAAGCCCTCCATGGCCAGGTGGCCCGAGGAGCCGTTGCCCCAGGTGCCATAAGAGAGCTTGCCAGGGTTGGCCCGGGCGAACTGGACCATGTCCTGCAGGTTCTTAAAGCCGGTGCTCGGATGGGCCACCAGCAAGAAGCCGGACTGGCCAATTTGCGCCACCGGCAGCAGGTCGCGCAGGGTGTCGTAAGGCATCTTGGCCACCACCAGGGGGTTCAGCGCAATGGCCGAGGACGGCGCAAAAGAAAAGGTGTAGCCGTCCGGGGTGGCCTTGGCCACCGAGTCGATGCCAATCAGGCTGTTGGCGCCGGGTTTGTTCTCAATGATCACCGGCTGCTTGAGCGCGGCCTGCAGCGGGGCCTGCAGCATGCGCGCGAAGATGTCCATGCCCGCACCGGCCGGCCCACCCACCACCAGCTTGATGGGGCGCGCGGGCCAATCGTTGGCCCAGGCGCTTTGGCCCAGCAGCAAGGCGGCGCCCAGGGCCAGGGTGTGGCGGCGGGGCAGAGTCAGTGAGGGGAAGTGCGGCATGGTGTGGTCTCCTTTTGGTTTGTAGCTGGCAAATGAACACGAAAAATCAGCGGCTGTGGTTCAGCGGCCCTGGAATTGCGGCGGGCGTTTTTCCAGGAAAGCCTGGCGCGCTTCGCGGGCGTCCTCGGTGCGCGACAAGGCCATGGTGAATTCCTGCTCGAAGCGGTAGGCGTCGCGCTGAGGCATGACATCGACCATGTTGGCCGAGCGCTTGGCGTAGGCGACGGCCAGCGGGGCCTTGGCGGCGATCTTGCGCGCCATCGCCAGGGCCACAGGCATCAGCTCGGCGGCCAGCACCACGTCCTCCAGCACGTTGCGGCGCAGCATGTCTTGCGCGCTCAGGCGATCGCCGGTCATCATCATGCGCCGCAAGGTGGAGCGGCCCAGCAAGGTTTTGAGCATGGCAGCACCGCCGGCCAGGCCCACGTCGATCTCGGGCATGGCAAAGCTGGCTTCTTCACAGGCGTAAAGAATGTCGCAGGCGGCCACCAGGCCCAGCCCGGCCCCCAGCGCCGCCCCATTGACGGCTGCGATCACCGGCTTGGCGCATTCGCGGATGGCGTTGGTGGTCTCGCGCGTGATGCGGTTGTGCGCCAGAAAGTCGCCCTCGGTGTGGGCGTCTGGCCTGTCCTTGAGGTCCGAGCCGGCGCAAAACACACGGCCTGCGGCGCTGAGCACCACGCAGCGCACGTCTGGGCGCTCGGACAGCGCATCAAAGGTGGCCACAATGGCTGCGCGCATGGCGCGGTTGAGCGCGTTCACGGGCGGCCTGTCCAAGGTCACCACGGCCACGCCATCGGCCACCTCCAGGCGCACACCGCCTGCCGCAACTAGGGCGGCGTCTTGCTGCTGCGTCATGTTTGTCTCCCGACGTTTGATGGCCGATTCTATGAACGGATGCGCGGGCCATTCCCTCCAAAAAGCTTGGATGTGTTCTGCAAAAATTGGCAGAGTCTCAGCGGCCCGCAGGCGCGGAGGGGGCCGCTGCGCCCCCGCCCCCACCTCCACCCCATTGAGCGGCGGTAAAGCGCGAGGACTCGCCGGACACGCGCGCGGCCACAAAGTCCAGGAACAGCCTGATCTTGGTCGGCACCGAGGGGGTGGACAAAATGGTGGCCTGCATGCCTTCGTCAAAGGTGGTGTTGGTGAACTGAAAGCTCGGCAGCAAGCGCACGAGGATGCCTTGCGCCAGTTCCTGGTGCACCGTGTAGTCGTCGAGCAAGGCAATGCCCTCGCCAAGTTTGGCCAATTCCAGCAGGGCCATGCCGTTGTTGGTGACATGCCTGGGCTTGAACATCAGGGCCTGCACCTCGGCGCCGCGCCCGCTGCGGTAAAGCCACTGGTACTGCTGGCCAGGCAGCAGGTAGGCCAGGCAGTCGTGGGCGGCCAGCGCTGGCGGGCTGTCCGGTGCAGGGCGGCCCGCAAGGTAGCGCGGCGAGGCCACCAAATAGCGCTCGCTGTGGAACAGGCGGCGGCGCTTGACGCCCGCCTCCACCGGCGGCGAGATGCGAAAGTCAATGTCAAACTTCTCGCGGCGCAGGTCCGCCGGGGTCTCTGAGAGCACCAGCTCAATGTGGATCTCCGGGTACTCGGCGCGAAAGGCCGCGATCACAGGCGGCAGCACACGCAGGCCAAACATGGTGCGCGAGTGCACCCGCAGCAGGCCCTTGGGCGCCGTGCCAATTTCAGCCACGTTGCGGTGCAACTCGCTGATGTTCCACAAAATGCCTTGGAGCTGCTGCGCGTACTCCTTGCCTGATTCGGTCAGGATCACCTGCCGGGTCGAGCGCAGCAGCAGCTTGATCTGCAGCCCCTGCTCGAACTCGGTGATGGCGCGCGAGACAGCCGTGGCCGACACCCCGAAGCTGCGCGCCGTCTCGGAAAAGCTGCCCGTCTGGGACACCGACAGGAACAGCTCCATCGCCCGCAAACGGTCCATGATTCCTCCATTATTCGCAGCACAGAAACGCGCATTGCATCTATTCCAGAACGCAAAAGGATAGCCCAGAATCTCTAGGACACTGACACCCACCGAGCAGACACGGAGACCATATGGAATTTGGCGTATTCATCTTGGCCCAGCAGCGCAGCTACGAACAGAGCTCGCAGCAGGTGATCCTCAACTCCATCGAGCAGACCGTGGTGGCCGAGCAAGCGGGCTTTCACACCGCCTGGTACGCCGAGCACCACTTCAACAACTATTCGCTGTCACCGTCCCCGCTGATGACGATTGCCCACGTGGCCGCCAAGACCCACCGCATCCGCCTGGGCTCGGCCGTGTGCATCTTGCCGCTGTACAACCCCGCGCGCTTTTTGGCCGAGGTCGGCTTTGTGGACACGGTCTCCAACGGCCGCCTGGAGCTGGGCGTGGGCTCGGGCTACCAGGAGTTTGAGTTCGAGCGTTTTGGCGTCAAGCTCTCGGACTCCTTCGACATCTTCAATGAATTCCTGGACCTGATCCCCAAGGGCCTGACGCAAAAAATCTTCGAGCACAAAGGCAAACACCTGAACATGCCGCCCAGTTCGGTGGCCGTGCGCTGCCTGCAAGACCCCATGCCGCCCATCTGGATCACCTCGGGCAACCCGACCACCTTGGGCCGTGGCATGCGCGAGGGCCACAACCTCTTCATCACCGCGCTGCTCAATGGCAACCCAGCCATCTCCGATCTGCGCGCACGCATGGAGCAGGTGGCCCAGGACCAAGGCAAGGACCTGGACGAGGACGTGAAGTTCGGTTTTCTGCGCTGCGCCTATGCCTCAGACAAGGCTTCAGAGATAGACCACTACCTGGAAAACGCACGCTTTCAGCGCCGCGTCTCCGAGGCGCTCAAGCACCGCCGCGCCCAGTCGGAAGACGGCTACATGATCAAGGAAATGCCCTCGCCCACAGACCCGAGCTTTGAGCAGCTGCGCCAGAACCTGCCGGTCGGCTCGGTCAACCAGGTGATCGACAAAATGCTTGAAGAAATCAGCATCCTGCGGCCCAAGCACATCGCGCTGCAAACCCAGCTGGGCGACTTTGACCAGGCCACCATGCTGCGCCAAATTGAGCTGTGGGGCGAGCGCATCATCCCGGCCATCCGCAAGGAAATCGGCCAAGCCAGCCTGGCCGTGGCTTGAAGTCGGAGCCCGCGCATGCAGGTCTTCATCAGCAACGCGGGCATCCTCACCCTGGAGACCAGGCTCGCCAGTGGGCGAGGTCCCAGGCGGCATGAAGCGCGCGCCACAGCTCTGACCGAATGAACACCCCATGGAACCCAGCCCCACACCCACTTTCGATGTCCATGCCCTGAAGGGCCGGGTGGCCGTGGTCACAGGCGCGGCAGGCGGCCTGGGCCTGGCCATTTGCGAGCGCTTGCTTGCCATGGGCGCGCAGGTGGCCCGGGTCGATGTCAGCCACCCTGCCCGGGCCACGCCGACAGCCGACGGCGCCTTGCTGCGCTGCGACATCGCCGAGCCAGACGAGGTGCAGGCCCTGGGTCAGTGGGTGCGCAGCCGCTGGGGCCGCTGCGATGTGCTGGTCAACAACGCCGCCATGAGCGCGCCAGCCGTGCCGCTGGAGCACTTCCCGATGGAGGTGTGGGACCGCATGTTCCACGTCAACCTGCGCGGCGCCTTGCTGTGCGCGCAGGCCCTGGTGCCGCTGATGTTGGAGCGGCAGGCCGGCAGCATCGTCAACGTGGCCTCCATTGCGGCCCATCTGGCCACCCAGGTGGGCGCTTACGGCCCGACCAAAGCGGCCCTGCTGGGCCTGACCCATCAAATGGCGGTGGAATGGGGCCCCCAAGGCGTGCGCTGCAACAGCCTGAGCCCGGGCATGATACGCACGCCCTTGTCGGAGGCTTACTACCAGGAGCCGGGCAAGCTGCAGGCCCGTGAGGCCAAGATCCCGCTGCGCCGCATCGGCCAGCCCATGGACATTGGCGACGCGGTGGGGTTTCTGGCCAGCGATGCGTCGGCTTATCTCAATGGGCAGGACCTCGTGGTCGATGGCGGGTTCACCAAGGCCTCGCTCGCCAACCTGTATGGCTGAGCTTTCAGCCCCGCGCATGAAACCCGCCCACCCCCACACCCGCGCCGCTCAGCAGCGCGCGATGCAGGACCTGAACTTTTCCGACCAGCGCGACTTTGACGACGTGCGGCGCGGCTTCATAGGCACCGTGCCGGACGCCGCCTACAGCGCCGACAGCGGCGGCCAGGCCTGGACCATGGCCGGCCACGCCTTTCTTAACGAGGAAACGGCGCCCGACACCGTGCACCCCAGCTTGTGGCGCGTGTCCCGGCTCAACGCGGTGCACGGCCTGTTCCGCGTGACCGATCGCATTTACCAGGTGCGCGGCTTTTCACTGGCCAACGTCACCTTCATTGAAGGCGACAGCGGGCTCATCGTCATCGACCCGCTGACCTATGTGGAGGCGGCGCGTGCGGCCCTGGCGCTGTACCGCACGCACCGGGGCGTGCGGCCCATCAAGGCCATCATCTACACCCACAGCCACCGCGACCATTACGGCGGTGCGGCGGGCATCCTCACGCAGGCGCAGGCCCGCGAGCAGGGCGTGCCCATCATTGCGCCGGCTGGCCTGCTGGAAGAAGCCTTCACCGAGACCATGCTGGCCGGCGTGCCCATGCGCAGGCGCTCGCTCTACCAGTTCGGCACCACCTTGGCTGCAGGTCCCCAAGGCCATGTGGACTCGGGCCTGGGCAAAGCCGTGGGGCGCGGGCGCGACGGTTTCATCCCGCCCACGCTCTCCATCAGCGCCGACAACGCGCGCATGCACATCGACGGCATTGAGCTGGTCTTTCAGCTCACGCCAGGCACCGAGGCGCCGGCGGAGATGAACATTTTTCTGCCCGGCCTGCGTGCGCTCAACCTGGCCGAGAACATCTGCCACACCATGCACAACCTGTGTCCGCTGCGCGGCGCCAAGACGCGCGACGCGCTGGCCTGGTCGCGCTACCTGGACGAGGCGCTGCAAGGCTTTGTGCCCGAGGTGGACGTGGTCTGCGCCCAACACCAGTGGCCGGTGTGGGGCGCCGAGCGGATGGCCGAGTTTGTGGGCGGCCAGCGCGACATGTACCGCTTTTTGCACGACCAAACCCTGCGCTTGGCCAGCCACGGGCTCACGCCCACCGAGATTGGCGAGCGCCTGCTGCTGCCAAACGGGCTGTCGCGCCAGTGGTTTGCGCGCGGCTATTACGGCGCGGTGGTGCACAACGTGGCGGCCATCTACGCGCACTACCTGGGGCCTTACGACGGCAACCCGGCCAACCTGCACCCGCTCACGCCC
>CANHKH010000050.1 GCA_947460165.1 Comamonadaceae bacterium | reverse complement strand
GCGCTCGCCATGCTCGTTGACGATGCACGCTTCATAGCCTGGCACCACCTGGCCGGTGGCCCCCGGTCGCACTGCGCCGGGTTTGCAGCCTATGAAGGCATGCAGCAACTCGGTCGAGCCCAGGCATTCGGTCATCTCAATGCCTGTGGCCGCCAGCCATTGGGCGCGTGTATCGGCCGGCAGCATCTCGCCGGAGGAGACGCAATGCCTCAGCGTGGGCAGGCTCTGGGCCAGCGGCGCCATCTTTCGGTAAAAAGTAGGGGCGGTAAAGCAAATGCTGGCGCGGTGCTCACGCATGCCTTGCAGCAGGGTCTCGGGCGTCCAGGCCGGCTGTAGCACCGCCGACGCACCTGCCCGCAGCGCAAACACCAGCAGGCCTCCCAGGCCGAAGGTAAAGGCCAGTGGCGGCGTGCCTATGAACACATCATCGGCCGTGGGTTCGAGCAAATGGTGCGACAGCACATCGGCAATCAGCAGCAGGTCGCGCTGGAAATGCATGGTGCCCTTGGGCACGCCGGTGGTGCCTGAGGTAAAGGCGATCAGCGCCACGTCGTCTTGCGCGGTGTCGGCGGCCGCACAGCCGCCGCCCTGGCGCGCCATGGCCTGCTGCAGGGCGTCGCCCATGCCCGACTCAATGGCATAGCCCAAGCTCGGGCAGGGCCGCTCCAGGCTGGTTACCGCGCCCTGCCATTCGTCCAGCAAATCGGCCTGGCAAAAGGCGCCGCCGACCTCGGCCTTGCGCGCAATCACAGCGAGTTCTCGCGCACGCAGCAGCGGCATGGTGGTCACCGCCACGCAACCGGCTTTGACCACGGCCAGCCAGCAGGCGGCCAGCATGGGGTGATTGGCTCCGCGCAACAAAATCCGGGCACCAGTGGGCAGGCGCCAGTCCTGGCGTATCACCTGCACGATGCGGTCCACCTGCTCTTGCAGCTGTGCGTAGGTCCACACCAGGCCGGCGCCGCGCAGCGCCACGCGCTGCCCGTGACCGGCGCTCACCTGCGCATCCACCAGCGCCTCTGCCGCATTGAGCCGTGCGGGGTAGCTCAGGCCGCGCGGCGGCGCCAGCAACTCGGGCCACTGCGCCATGGGCGGCAGATGACGGCGGCTGAAGTCGTCCTCATGCCCAGAGGCTTGCAAAGCGCTCATGTGGGTGTGGTCAGCGCTGCCAGCGCGTCTGGCGCAGCGTCAGGCTGGGTCTGATCTGCTTGCCAGGGTGGGGCGATCAGCCTGCGCTTGCCGTCCAGCGACATGCGCACGCCTGGCTCATCCAGGTCCAAGCGGTCCCAGAGCTGGCAGGTCACCTGCTTGTGCTTTTGGTCCAGGCCTTCGCAGTAGTTGGTGTATTCGCACAGGCGCACCTGATCGCCCATGCCCAGCCAAGTTTTGAGCGCCCAGTCGGGATCGGCCAGGCTTTGGCGTGCGGTTCCCACCACATCGCAGTCTTGGGCGGCGAGCATGCTTTCGGCCATCTCAAAGTTGTGCACGCCACCGGTGCTCACCACGGGCGTGTTCAAGCCGGCCTGCCTGAGCGTTTGGCGTATGTCGGCGCTGGCCTGGCGGTTGCGGCCAAAGGGCCCCTGCGCATCAGACAAATACTGCGGCATGCATTCATAGCCGCTGCGGCCGGTGTAAGGGTAGGCCGCCTGACCTATGCCCGGCTGTTTGGCATCGTCGAACTTGCCGCCTCGGCTGGTCGACACAAAGTCCATGCCTGCGCGGGCAAACTCAGTGGCGTACCAGCGGCTGTCGTCCAGCGTGGTGCCGCCCTCAATGCATTCTTCCGTCAAAAAGCGGCAACCCACGGCAAAGTCAGTGCCCACCGCTTGGCGCACCTGTTGGTACACCTCCAGGGGCAAACGCACCCTGGCCTCGCGAGAGCCGCCGTAGCCGTCGCTGCGCTTGTTGGTGGCCGACAAGAACGAGGCCATGGTGTAGGCGTGGGCATAGTGCAGCTCAATGCCATCAAAGTTGGCCGCGCGTGCACGCACTGCGGCCTGGGCAAACAGCTCTGGCAACTCCGCAGGCAGCTCACGGATATGGGCAAGTTCCAGGTCGTTGACATGCTCGCGCGCGCCATACTGCAGGCTTTGCCAGTCGCGCTCATCGAGCACGGCCTGCCAGCGCTCTGGCCCCTGTTCCAGCAGGGCTTGCCGCGCTTGCTCGGCCGGCATGCCGGTCAGCCCGGCGCGTTCAAGCAGGGCTGGCGTGAGCGTCAGGTGGCGCTCAAAAAAAACCTGTGGCTCAGGCCGGCGCCGGATGCGCAGAAAGTCGATCAGCTGAATCAGCAGCCGGGTGTGACCGCCGCTGGCTTGGTGAACGGCCTGGGTCAGGCGCCTCAAGCCATCAATATAGCGGTCGTCGCTGATGCGCAGCAGCGGCCCGCTGGGCACATCGCGTATGCCCGTCGCCTCAATGACGATGGCGCCGGGTTGACCCTGGGCAAAGCGGGCATACCACTGGATCACATCTTCGGTGACCAGCCCGTCCTCATTGGAGCGCCAAGGCACCATGGCCGGCACCCAGGTGCGGTGCCGCAAGCGCAGAGGCCCCATTTGCAGGGGGCTGAACAGCCTGGCCTCTTGGGCCTGTTGGCGTGTGGGAAGCGCTCCGTGGGATGAGAAAAACTTGATGCGTTCCGGAGGTTTCCACATGGGCAGTTAAATCCAAGCTTGAATCACATAATCGTAACTGGCTTGGGCATTGAACATGTCGACCCGCTGAAAGTGGATCTTCCACTGACCGCCTTGCAGCACCCAGTTGTGTCGGTAGCTGCCGCCAAAATGGCGCACCTTGTCGCGGCGCACCTCCATCATCTGGAAGGGGGTGTAGGTGGACAAGCTGGTTGGCTGTGCTTGCTCAATCAGCGTGGCGCCCAGCAAATGGTGGGTGGCCCATTGCGCCGCCTGCGACCAGGCGTTGGGGTGCACCAAGCGGTTGGCACGCACCTCCATCAGCAGTTTGTCTTCGGCAAAGATGGAGGGCTGCGAGGTCCAGTCGCTTTGCTCGGGCGCGGCTGGCATCCAGTACACGCCGTCTTCGGTGAACATCTCCATCCATTGGCTCCAGCGCTTGGCGTCCAGCATCACTGCCTGTTGGGCCAGCAGCACTTCGATCTGGCGCAGCAGCGTGGGCTCAATCGTGATGTCGCGCGGGATGTAGCCCACAGCGCTCTCGCGGCTGCGGCCCATGTGGTCGGGGGCAATGGATTCTGCGCCAGTGAGCGATTGCACCGCCTCAATGACGACGCCGCTGCCCAGGGCTTGTTTGACCTCGGTTTTAGACATGATGAACTCCTTCAGTCGGTGGTGACGGTGACAGTGGCCTTGGCATAGGCATTGGCCATGTAGTTGCGCCAGGCCTTGAATTGATTTCGCATCACCACTTCAGAGGTGCCGTTGTTGGAATACAGCACGCCGTCGCGCTCGGTGTCGCCGCCCATGTTGCGGTGAAAGCTCACCCAGTCATTGGCCTTGGACAGCAGGCCGTTTTGGGCGCGTGTCCAGTTCTCCAGGTCGTCGGCGTTGATCATGGTCGCCGGCGAGTTGACCAAGTTGAAGTACCACATCGCGCGGCGGTAAATGGCCTCGGGCGCGCCCTTGAGGCGGAAATGCCAGATCTCTGACAGCGTCTTGTCCGGCCCCAGCGGGCGCAGGCAGCGTATCTGCTGCAGCGGCGACTGCACCGACAGGTAGGGGTAAATCAGCACATGGTGAATGCTGCGCGAGAGGTATTCCTCGGCCTTTTCTTCGCCATAGGCCAGGCGCAGCTGAGCCTCGTGTTCCAGCGTGTCTGGGTCGGTGGGGCGCAGGCCCATGTAGGCCTTGAGGATGCCGTGGCCGTGCGGAAAGTTGACCGTCTGCACCGAGTCCCACTGGTCAAAGCTCGAAGCAAAGGTGGACAGGTAGTGGTAATGCAGCGGCGCACTGCCTTGGGTTTTTTTAATTTGGTTTTCCACCCTGCGGGCCGACACACCGGTCGACTGGTGCGTGACCGAGGGGTGCAGCGCGTCGAGCTGGTTTTCCATGAAAAACTTCCAGTTCGACTGCTGGACCACCCGGTGGCACACGGGCACCACCTCCACCTCGCCGACCGGGGAGCGGTCGCACATGTCGTCAAAAGCCACCTTGGCATCGCCCAAAAATTCAAGCAGCGACGGGCCCTGCGCACTCAGGCTGGCAAACACAAAGCCGCGGTAGTTGTCCACCCTAGCAGCCCGCGCCATGCTGAAGTTGGGATCTTCCGTGTTCAGGTTGGTGCCCTCATAGCCTTGAATCAGCGGAATGGCGCGCACCTTGCCGTCCAGGTGAAAGCTCCAAGCGTGGTAGGGGCACACAAAACCACTGCCGGTGTTGCCGCTGTGGCTGCCGCACAGCTGCACGCCGCGGTGAGGGCAGCGGTTGTAGAGCACATGGATCTGACCGTCCTTGGCGCGCACCATCACCATGGGCTGGCGACCAATTTGCAGGGTCTGAAACTGGCCGGGCTCTTTGACCTGAGACTCATGGCCGCAGTACACCCAGGCAGCTTCAAAAATTTGCTCCATCTCCTGGTCAAAAATCTCTGGGTCGGTGTACACGCTGCGGTGCACGCGGTCGGGTTGGACCAAGTGGTCCAGGTCGAGTGTGGGCATGAAAACTCCTGAGCGGTCTGAAATAGAACAGCTGCTAAGTTACCTTGACAGTGCGGGACAGCGCAACAACCAGCACATCAATTTCTATTACCATGGGTTATGGATTTCCGAAAGGTGCAGTTTTTCTTGACGGCCGTTCGCTGCGGCAGCTTGACCGAAGCCGCAGCCGAGCTGGGCGTGTCACAGCCGGCCTTGTCCAAAGCGATCAAGGTGCTCGAGCGCAGCCTGGGCGTGCCATTGATCGAGCGAGGCCGTTTTGGCGTGGTGGCCACGCCCTTTGGCGAGGCTTTGCGCTACCACGGGCAGGTGGTGGAGGCTGAATTTCGGCATGCTGCGGGCGAGATCGAGGCGCTCAAGGGCGCGCAGCGGGGGCATGTGACCATTGGCTGTGGCCCCACCGAGGCCACTCGGCTGCTGCCGCTCGCCCTGGCGCGGGTCAGCCAAGCTCGGCCCGAGCTCCAGGTCAGTGTGCTCTACGGGCTCAATGAATCATTGATGCCCTGGGTCAAGCAGGGCGACATTGACTTTGCCTTGTCCTCGGTGCCAGCTCGGGCCAATGAGCCGGACCTGCTGCACGAGACGCTGTTCACTGAAAGCGCGGTGGTGGTGGCCCGCACCGACCACCCCTTGGGCAGGCTGCGGCAGATCACGCCCGCGCAGTTGGCCCAGCAGCAGTGGGTGCTGCCGCGCCAGCGCGAACTTGAGCGCCAGGCGTTCGATGATTTTTTTCGCAGCCACGGGCTGCCCCCGCCAAGCGCTCAAGTCGAGACCACCTCGACCGTGCTGATGAAGTCCATGGTCTTGCAGTCCGATGCGCTGACCTTTGTGCCGCGCGAGCTGATTTACTGGGAGGAGCGCGCGCGCCAATTGCGCGCACTGCCGGTCACGGGTGTCGAATGGGTGCGCCCGGTGGGCATCACCCGGCGACTACAGGGCGCACTCAGTCCGGCCAGCCGCTTTGTGATGGAGTGCGTGCGCGGTGTCGCCACAAAGATTTTTTAACCCCGGTGGGCGGCTGCGCTTTGGCTGCCAAGGCGCAGCGGCGCCACAGACTCAAACGCCCAGATAACGGTGCCACAGGCCCTGGTCAGCGGCCAGCTCGGCAGAGCTGCCTTGCCATGCCACTCGGCCTTTTTCAAGCACGAAGTGGCGGTCGGCGATGCGCACCAAGCGGCTGACGTATTTGTCCACCACGATCAAGGTCTGCCCGGCCTGGCGCAGGCGTTCAATGCAGCTCCAGATTTCCTCGCGGATCAGCGGGGCCAGGCCCTCGGTGGCCTCGTCAAAAATAAGCAGCTTGGGGTTGGTCACCAGGGCACGGCCTATGGCCAGCATTTGCTGCTCGCCGCCTGAGAGTTGGTTGCCCATGTTGTTCTTGCGCTCGGCCAGTCGCGGAAAAAGCTCGTAGACCGCCTTGGGTGTCCACGGCTGGCCGCGTGCATGGCGCTGGTTGGCAAAGGCGCTCAGGTGCTCGTCCACGCTCAGGTTGGGGAAAATCTGCCGGCCTTCGGGCACCACGGCAACCCCCAGCCTGGCAATGGCGTCAGGGCGGCTGCCATGGACTTGCTGGCCTTCAAAAGACACCGAGCCAGACTGAATGCTTTTCAGGCCAATGATGCTGCGTATCAGCGTTGTTTTGCCCATGCCATTGCGGCCCAGCAAGCCAATGACCTCGCCAGGGCGCACCTCGGCGTCGATGTCAAACAGCACCTGACTGGCGCCGTAGGCCACGCGCAGACTTTGGACGGCCAGCAGTGGCTCGCTCATGAAAGCTCCTCGTCACCCAAATAGGCCGCGCGCACCTGCGCGTCATGGCGAATCTCATCAGGGCTGCCGCTGGCGATCAAAACGCCATTGACCAGCACCGAAATGCGGTCGGCCAGTTTAAAAACAGCATCCATGTCGTGCTCGACCAACAAAATGGCCATGTGTTTGTCTCGGCGCAGTGAGTCAATCAGCTTGACAATGCGCTCCGATTCTTCGGGCCCCGTGCCGGCCATGGGCTCGTCAAGCAGCAGCAGCCTGGGCTCGGTGGCCAGGGCCAAGGCCAGCTCCAGCACGCGCTGCTCGCCATGCGACAGGGCGGTGGAGAGTTCATCGGCGCGCGCTGCCAGCCCCACCTCTTGCAGCAAGGCCGCAGCCCGTTCGTACACCTGGCGGTCATTGGCCACGCTGCGCCAGATCGAGCCGCGCTGAGGCTGCAGCGACTGCACCGCCAGCGCCACGTTGTCGAGCACAGAAAAAGATTTGAACAAGCGCGTGATCTGAAACGAGCGCACCAAGCCCAGCCCCACGCGTGCGTGGGCCTCTACGCGGTTGATCACCTGCCCCATAAAGACAATCTCGCCCTCGTCAGGCTGCAGCTGCCCAGACAGCTGCGCCACCAAGGTGGTTTTGCCGGCGCCGTTGGGGCCGATCAGGGCGTGAATCTCGCCGGGCCGCACCTGCAGGCTGACGCCGTCGGTGGCGCGCAGTGCACCAAAGGTCTTGACCAAACCACGGATGTCGAGCACCGCATCTTGGCTAGGCGCGCTCATGGCTTGCCCCCAGACTTGGTGGCCGGCTGACGCCAGCGCCGCCACAGCTCGGGCATGCCTGACAGGCCCTTGGGCGCCAGCAGCACCACCGCCAACAACACCCAGCCCACGTAAAACTGAAAATGCGGTGTGATCTCGGCCAGCACGTCTTCCAGGGACAGCAGCAGCAACGCGCCCCACAGGCCGCCAGCCAAGGTGCCCACGCCGCCCAAAATCACCATGATCATCAGCACCCCCGATTGCGTCCAGTGCAACAGGTTGGGGCTCACATAGTTTTGTTGGTTGACCAGCAGCGCACCGGCCAGCCCACCCATGGCACCGGCAATCACGAACAGCATCAGCTGGTAGCGGTACACCGGATAGCCCAGCGCTTCAGTGCGAATGTCATCGTCGCGTTGCGCCAGCACAATGCGGCCCATGCGCGAGCGCATCAACACCTGCATCAAGGCGAGGCTGACCACCAGCAAAAACAACACCAGTAAGAAAAAGTGCAGGTCGTTCTTGAGCACAATGCCCAGCCCAAAGTCAGAGCGCATCTTGATGTTCAGGCCCTCGTCGCCGCCGTAAGCCTTGACCGAGTTCACCAGGTAAAACAGCATTTGCGCAAAGGCCAGCGTGATCATGATGAAGTACACGCCTTTGGTGCGCAGCGAGATGGCGCCAATCATCAAAGCCAGCAAAGCCGAGACGGCCATGGCCAGGCCAAAGCCCATGTAGCCATTGGGCATGCCTTCAGTGATCAAAATGCCCACGGTGTAGGCGCCCACGCCCACAAAAGCGGCGTGCCCAAAAGACACCAGCCCGCCGTAGCCCAAGATGAGGTTCAGGCTGCAGGCGGCCAAACCGTAAATCATCATGCGGCTGATCATGGACAGGTAGTAGCCCAAGCCTTGGCTTTGCATCCAATAACCGAGCACGGCGGTGGCCACTGTCAGCAGCAACCAGAGCTTCCAAGCCGCAGGCTTGGGGATGGCCGAAGCCGCAGAAGGTTCGAGTTTGGTCATGGCCGCTCAGCGCTTGGCAAACAGGCCCTGGGGCTTGACGAAAAGCACCACCGCCATCAACAAATAAACCATGATGGAGGCCACCGCAGGCCCGGCCGCGCTGGCCACCTGAGGCGGAAACAGCTCACGGAACAGCGCCGGCATCAAGGTGCGGCCAAAAGTGTCGACAAAGCCCACCAGCAGCGAGCCCACAAACGCGCCCCAGATCGAGCCAATACCGCCTATGACAATCACCACAAAGGCCAAAATCAGCACGCTCTCGCCCATGCCCACTTGCACCGCCAGCAGGGGGCCAAGCAAGGCGCCTGCCACCGCGCACAAAGCCGCGCCCAGGCCAAACACCAAGGTAAAAAGCCCGCGAATATTGATGCCCATGGCCATGGCCATCTCGCGGTTGGAGGCGCCCGCGCGCACCCAGGCGCCCACTCGGGTGCGGGTGACCGCCAGGTACAGCAGGCCTGCAATCACCAGGCCCACACCAATGATGAGCAGCCGGTAGCTGGGGTAAAACAAACCGGGCAACAACTCCACAGGGCCAGACAGCGCGGCCGGCGCGGCCAGCGGCAGGTCGGTGCCCCAGATCATGCGCACAGACTCGTTGATGATGAGAATCAGCGCAAAGGTGGCAAGCACCTGCGACATGTGGTCGCGGGCATACAGCGTGCGCAGCAGCGAGGCCTCCATGGCCATGCCAAACAGCGCGGTCAAGGGAATGGCCAACAGCACCCCTAGCACAAAGGACTGCGTGAGGTGCGCCAGCCAAGCTGCCACGAAGGCGCCCACCATGTACATGGCGCCATGGGCCAGGTTGATCATGTCCATGATGCCAAAGACCAGCGTCAGACCTGAAGCCAGCAGGAACAGCATCAAGCCAAACTGCAGCCCATTGAGGGCCTGCTCAAGAAACAAGATCCAAGTCATAGGTAGAGTGTCGCCATCCGGTCAAGGCCCATAAGCCTGCGCCCAAAAAAAAGCCTCCAGCGCCACTGAAGGTGGCGCTGGAGTTCTCAGCAGACCAGCTCTGCGTTCAGCGCATGCTGCATTCCTGCACGTAGGCGTCGCCGTGGTTGGACATGATGGGCGTGGCAGAAGCCAGCAGATTCACCAGACGACCCTGCGAATCTTTTTTGACTTCGCGCAGGTAGTAGTTCTGGATGGGGTAATGGTTGGTGTTGAACTTGAAGGCGCCGCGCACCGAGTCAAACTTGACATCCCGCAAAGCCTTGCGCATGGCATCTTTGTCGCCGATGTTGCCCTTCACAGAGCGGATGGCGGCATCAAGAATGAGTGCGGTGTCATAGCCTTGCGCTGCGTAAACCGTGGGCAAACGCTTGTAGGTTTTTTCGTACTCTGAGACAAACTTTTTGTTGGCCGCGTTGTTGATGTCCAGCGCCCAGTGGGCCGTGTCTTGAATGCCCAGCATCACATCGCCCACGCCGCGAATGATGTCTTGGTCAGCGCCAAAGCCAGGCAACACCAACTTGATGTCTTTGTTCAGGCCCGCAGCCACAAACTGCTTGATGAAATTCACGCCCATGCCGCCGGGCAAAAAGGCGTAGAGCACTTCAGGCTTGGCCGCGCGCACTTGCGCCAGTTCTGCCGAGTAATCGAGCTGGCCCAGCTTGGTGTACACCTCGTCGACCACCTTGCCTTTGTAAAAGCGCTTGAAGCCCGCCAGTGAATCCTTGCCCGCTTGGTAGTTGGGCGCTATCAGGTAAGCGTTTTTAAAGCCCCGGGTGGTGGCGTGCTGGCCTGCCGACTCGTGGTAAGCGTCGTTGGGCCAGGAGGCTGCAAAAAAGAAGGGGTTGCAGTCCTTGCCAGCCAAGGGCGAGGGTGCCGCATTGGGGCTGATGTAGAACACCTTTTCATTCACGGCCTCGGGCAGGCTGGCCAGCATGATGTTGGAAAACACCACGCCGGTCATGAAATCAACCTTGTCCCGCTTGACCATGCGCTCAAACAACTGCTTGCCCACCTGCGGGTTGAATTGGTCGTCGCCAATCACCATCTCCACGGGCACGCCACCCAAACTGCCGTTGTTGAGCTGCACGGCCAGGTTAAAGGCGTCGCGAATCTCCTCACCGATGGCGCCATTGGGGCCCGACAACGTGCTCACCAAGCCAATTTTTATCTTGGTGGCCACTTGGGCGTGAACGGTGCCAGCAGCCAGAGCGGCTGCCAGCAGGCAAGCCAGAGGGAATGATTTCATCAGGTATTCCTTTTTCGAATTGACAACGTTGATCAAGTGATTTTGAAAGTGTTAATTTTGGTCTGAGAGTTGGGCGCATGGCCCCAGGGTTTCCACTGGAGGGGATTTATTTTTTGAACACTGGTTTTGGCCTTGGTTTGGCTTGGATCTGGCGTGGATGTGTGCCCACACCATGCAACGCGTGCATGCTAGGCGCCAGTCGCCCACCCTGCCCAGCCCGGTCATTCATGGCGGTGCGAACCTTGGGCATGGCAAGCTTCCCCTGACGGGCCGCCCAGGTCGCTCGCGGCGCCCGCCGCCGGCGGCGTCGGGTTCTCTTGTGAATACAAAAAGCGACAAATCGCGAAAAAAACTCAGACTAGCAGCTAAGAATCGCGACAAAACGCACCAGGCCCAAGCCCTTGCGCTGCAAAAATCACCAGTCCCTCTCAAGCCTCCGCGCAGCCGTATGCGGGATCGCCACACCAGCAGCTTCAGGCTATGGCCACCGGCTCAAGCCGCTTCATCTGACTCAGTTCATCGTGCAGCTTGACCTGTGCCTGCCACAGGTCAAATTGGGTCTGCATGTCCAGCCAAAGTTGCGCTCCGTTGCCCAGGAGCGTGCCCAGGCGCAGCGCCATCTCGGCGGACACCCCGCGGCGCTCAGCCAGCACGGCATGCAAGGTCTGGCGGGAGACCCCCAGCTTGCGGGCAAAGGCGCTCACAGACATGCCCGGCAGGCTGGGCAGCACATCTTCCCGAAGCAGGGCCCCAGGGTGGGTCGGTACACGTTGACGCATCGTTGCCCAGCGGGCTTTTGCTCTTTGGCCAGCCCCGCAGCCCATGAAAATTGAAGGTCAATTTATTCTATGCGTCAGGTGTTTTGGCGCATTCAATGGCATCAAGCCGGCAGAGCACCTGCCCAGCCGGGGCGCTTTGTAGCCTCCGCTGGATGAATCCCCAGCCCACAAGCTCAGCCTTTGAGTCCGCCGTGCGGAAACATCAGTCCAGCCCACATGACCCAACCCATAGAATCACCAAGCATGAGTTGCCCTTTCTGTAGCCTGCCGGCAGAGCGCATAGTCGCCGCCAACCATGCCGGCTGGATGGTCCGTGATGGCTATCCGGTGTCCCCTGGTCATACCCTGATCATCTCGCGCCGCCATGTCGGCTCTTTCTTTGAACTGAGCGAGGAGGAGCGCGCTGGCATGTTCAGCCTTCTTGAAAAGGCCAAGGCAGAACTCCACGCCAGCCATGGCCCGCAGGGCTACAACATCGGCATCAACGACGGGCCTGTCGCGGGCCAGACCGTGCCACACCTGCATATACACCTCATTCCGCGCTACGCCGGCGACGTGCCCGACCCTCGGGGTGGTGTGCGGTGGGTCATTGCCGACAAAGCCAAGTACTGGGCATGAACACTCAAGCCGCTGAAGAAGTTCGCCGCCTGTTTGCGGGCATACGCCGGGCGCCAGGAAGCGAATCGAGGTACGCACCGCACAAGCCGCTGCTTTTGCTCATGGCACTTGCACGCATTCAGCAAGGGCAGCCAGCGAGGTTTTCATTCGCCGAAATTGAAGATGAGCTCAAAACGCTGCTCACCGAATTTGGGCCATCCAATGCGCCCAAAACAAGGAACATGCCCTTCTGGTTTTTGCAAAATGACCATGGTGGCAAGCTCTGGTCGCTCAAGCTGCCGGCGTCGCTCTTGGTCTATTCCAAGACCAAGGAGCCCACAATCAAAGAGCTGCGGCAGTCGGGAGTAAGCGGTGGGCTCAGTGAGGAGGTGGTCAGCGCCATTCAGGCGCAACCTCAACTGCTGATGGAGGTGGCGAGACAGCTTCTGCACTCTACCTTCCCCGATACCTTGCATGAGAGCATCGCCTCGGCGGTGGGTCTTGACCTGAACGTGCCAGTCAGACACGTGGGTGAGGCGCCGGCCGAGTACCGTGTCCACCACAAGCCCGGTCGGGACAAGGCGTTTCGTGACCGCGTCTTGCAGGCCTACGAATACCGCTGCTGCGTTTGCGGCTTTGACCTGCGCCTTCGCCATATGCCTGCTGGCCTGGAGGCGGCCCATATCAAATGGCATACCCACGGCGGGCCAGACCTTGAGCCCAATGGCCTGTCGCTTTGCGCCCTGCACCATACGCTGTTTGATCTAGGGGCGTTCACCCTGGAGCCGACAACGCTCAAGGTCTTGTTCAGCGAACATGCATTGTCTGGGTCCAGAGGCATGACCGGCGAGCTGCGGCATCACGGCCAGGATTTGCTGATGCCGGTGCGAGAAGACGTCAGGCCCGGCAGGGAGTTCCTAGAGTGGAATTGGAAGAATGTGTTTAAGCGGGAGGCGCGACCAATGGGCTAGAGGGCTTTGTTGTGACCACACTTTATTGTTGGATATCAATGCTTACTTCTCGCCATCCGCGTCTGCGAGCTCCGCAAACCTACCCGCCATCGTCGGGTTGTTCCTCGTCAGCCTCTTGATCGTCAGGTCTTCCGCCTTGTCGTTGGCCAGTCGCAGGTTGTTGGCTGACTTGTGCAGGGCTTCTTTGGTTTTTTCCAGGTCTTTGATGGCTTCGTCGATGCGCTTGATGGCTTCTTCAAAGCCTTCGGCGGCCAGGCGCCAGTTGCGTCCGAAGGCGGTTTTGAAGTCGGTGAGCTGGGTCTCGAAGTGGGTGATGTCTATGTTCTGCGCCTTGACCACGGCCAGCTCGTTTTTGTACTTGAGCGCGTTCATGGCGGCGTTGCGCAGCAGGGTGATCATGGGCAAGAAGAACTGCGGGCGCACCACGTACATCTTGGGGTAGCGGTGGAACATGTCGACGATGCCGGTGTTGTAGAGCTCGCTCTCGGGCTCTAGCAGTGAGACCAGCACCGCGTATTCGCAGCCTTTTTCGGTGCGGTCTTTGTCCAGCTCTTTCAGAAAATCTTCG
>CANHKH010000049.1 GCA_947460165.1 Comamonadaceae bacterium | reverse complement strand
GTTACTCCCCCAGGATTTGTTGTGAGCTCATCGCCTGCCTTCTGTGATGCCGAGGCTTTTGATCTGGGCGCTTGGACCGCTGTTCAGCTGGCCCTGGTCGAGCAGGCACTCGAGCGCTGGGTGGCCCCCGAGGGCCAGGTGCCCCCAAGCCTGGCCCAGCCCATGCGCTACGCCGTCTTGGGCGGTGGCAAGCGCATGCGGCCGCTGTTGGCGCTGGCCAGCGCCCAAGCGGTGGGCGCGCCGCCCGAGGCCGCTCTTCGCGCGGCCTGTGCGGTGGAGCTGATTCACGCTTATTCCTTGGTCCATGACGACATGCCCTGCATGGACAACGACGTGTTGCGCCGCGGTCTGCCCACGGTGCATGTGCGTTTTGGCGAGGCTGCCGCCTTGCTCGCGGGCGATGCCTTGCAGGCCCTGGCGTTTGAGCTCTTGACGCCAGATGATGGCTCCTTGCCCGTGGCCAGCCAAGCCCGTTTGTGCCGCATGTTGGCCCAGGCCGCAGGCGCCTCTGGCATGGCGGGCGGGCAGGCCATAGACCTGGCCAGCGTGGGCCTGCCGCTCAGCTCGGACCAGTTGCACCAGATGCACAGGCTCAAGACGGGCGCTTTGCTCCAAGCTAGCGTGCTCATGGGCGCGGTCTGCGGACCGGTGCAGCCCCACAGCTTGAACGCGCTCACCGACTACGGCAGCGCCATGGGGCTGGCCTTTCAGGTGGTGGACGACATTTTGGACGTCACCGCCGATTCGGGCACCTTGGGCAAAACCGCGGGCAAAGACGCGGCCCAGGACAAGCCCACCTTTGTCTCGCTCATGGGCCTGGCCAACTCGCAAAACTACGCCCAGGAGCTGCTCTCGCAGGCGCACGCCAGTTTGCGCACCAGCGGGCTCAGGCACACCGCGCCACTGCAGGCGTTGGCCGACAAACTCGTCAACCGCATTTATTGAGGGCTGCGCACACCGACCGTGCAAAGGAATTTTGATGTACCCCTTGCTTGACACCATCCACAGCCCGGCCGACTTGCGCCGCTTGCCTCGCCCGCAACTGGCCCGCCTGGCGCAAGAGCTGCGTGCCTACCTGCTCGAGAGCGTCTCGCGCACCGGCGGGCATTTGAGCTCCAACTTGGGCACGGTGGAATTGACCGTGGCCCTGCATTATGTCTTTGACACCCCCGACGACCGACTGGTGTGGGACGTGGGCCACCAGACTTACCCGCACAAAATTTTGACCGGCCGGCGCGAACGCATGCACACGCTGCGCCAGTTGGGCGGCTTGTCGGGTTTTCCCAGGCGCGATGAAAGCGAGTACGACACCTTTGGCACGGCGCACTCGTCCACCTCCATCTCGGCCGCCCTGGGCATGGCGCTGGCAGCCAAGCAAAAAGGCGAAAATCGCCACGCGGTGGCCATCATTGGCGACGGTGCCATGAGCGCGGGCATGGCTTTTGAGGCCCTGAACAACGCCGGCGTGTCCGACTGCCGCTTGCTGGTGGTGCTCAACGACAACGACATGAGCATCAGCCCGCCCGTGGGTGCGCTCAACCGTTACCTCGCCCAGCTCATGAGCGGGCAGTTTTATGCGGCTGCCAAAAACGTGGGCAAGCAGGTGCTCAAAAATGCGCCGCCGCTCTTTGAGTTGGCCAAGCGCCTGGAGTCGCACGCCAAAGGCATGGTGGTGCCGGCCACTTTGTTTGAAAATTTTGGCTTCAATTACATCGGCCCCATCGACGGGCATGACCTGAACTCGCTGATCCCCACCCTGGAGAACATCAAGCACCTCAAAGGCCCGCAGTTTTTGCATGTGGTGACCAAAAAAGGCCAGGGCTACCAGCTGGCCGAGGCCGACCCGATTGCCTACCACGGTCCTGGCAAGTTCGACCCCGCCGTGGGCCTGACCAAGCCCGCCACGCCGCCCAAGCCCACCTTCACCCAGGTGTTTGGCCGCTGGCTGTGCGACATGGCCGAGCAAGACAAGCGCTTGGTGGCCATCACCCCCGCCATGCGCGAGGGCTCGGGCATGGTCGAGTTCCACCAGCGCTTTCCTGAGCGCTACCACGATGTGGGCATTGCCGAGCAGCATGCGGTGACCTTTGCTGCCGGCATGGCCTGCGAGGGCTTGAAACCGGTGGTGGCGATTTACTCCACCTTTTTGCAGCGCGGCTACGACCAGCTGGTGCACGACGTGGCGCTGCAAAACCTGCCGGTGGTGTTTGCGCTGGACCGCGCGGGCCTGGTGGGCGCCGACGGCGCCACCCACGCCGGTGTGTACGACATCCCTTTCATTCGCTGCATCCCCAACATGGCCCTGGCTTGCCCGGCCGATGAAAACGAATGCAGGCAACTCTTGTCCACCGCCTACGCGCAAAACCACCCGGTGGCCGTGCGCTACCCGCGTGGCGCGGGCGCAGGCGTGCCCATGCAAGCCGGCTTGGAGGGCTTGCCCTACGCCAAGGGTGAGATCCGTGAGCAAGGCCAAGGCGTGGCCATCCTGGCTTTTGGCACCTTGCTCTACCCGGCCTTGGAGGCGGCCCGCAAGCTGGGCATCACCGTGGTCAACATGCGTTGGGCCAAGCCGCTGGACACCGAACTGCTGCTGCAGGTGGCGGCCAGTCATCAAGCGCTGGTGACGGTGGAGGAGGGTGCGCTGATGGGCGGTGCGGGCAGCGCGGTCAGCGAGGCCTTGGCCCAGGCTGGGCTGAGCACGCCGGTGTTGCACCTGGGCCTGCCTGACGCGTTCATTGAGCACGGCGACCCGGCCAAGTTGCTGGCTGCCCAAGGCCTGGACGCGGCGGGCATTGAAGCGTCTGTGCTGGCCCGCTTTGGCGACTTGGCGCCGCTGCGTGCGGGCAAGTCCCAGCTCAAGTCGGTGGCCTGAGCGCGGGCTGTCGGTTCCATGCCCGCCGACGCAAGCTCTTTTCAAATCGCTGCGGGCAGCGCTGCCTGGCTGGATACGCCTTTGATCCGGCGCGCCGGGCGCGAGGTGTTGTCGCTCGCGCTCATGGACGCGCGCAACCACACCCTGCAGCTGGCCTCGCACATCGAGCGTGGGCTGGACCTGCTGCCAGCTGGGGACCCGCATTCCGCGCACGGGCAGGCGCTTTGGCTCTTGGGCGAGGTGGCGTGGTTCCAAGAGCGCTGGATCGCCCGCAATTTGCAGCGCCATTTGGGCCTGCGCTGTGACCCTCAGGCAGCCCGCCTGGCGTCGCTTTTGCCACAGGCCGACGCTTGGTGGGAGGAGGCCCCACCGGCTGCGCGGGCGCACCTGCGTTTGCCCCAGGCCTCTGAGCTGCGGTCCTACCTGTTGCAGACTTTAGAGACCACCTTGGCGCTGCTGGAGCACGCGGCAGACACCGACCAGGGGCTGTATTTTTTCAGGCTCTGCGTGTTGCATGAAGACCTGCAGGCCGAGCGCCTGGTCGAGCTGGCGCAAACCCTGCAGCTGCCCTTGGAGCGCCCCTTGGTGCAGGCTTTTGCCGTGCCCGCTGTGGCCCAGCGCGAGCCCTTGTGGCTGCCGGCCTGCACTTGGCTCTTGGGCAGTGTGCGCAGTGCGGGCATGGCCGACCAGCCCTCGGTCGGCTTTGCCTTTGACAACGAGCAGCCCCAGCATGGCGTGCCCGTGCCTGAATTTGAAATTGACGCCCAGCCCGTGAGTTGGTCGCAGTTTGTCGAGTTCGTCGACGACGGCGGCTACGACCGCCAGGAGCTGTGGTCGGCTGAGGGCTGGGCCTGGCTGCAAGCACTGGCCGCGGGCGAGGGCCGGCGCGGCCCCCGCCATGTGGAGCAGATCGGCGTGGCCAGCGGCGCTGTCATGCAGCGCCGCTTTGGCCAGGCCACGCGCATGTCGCCGCTGCAGCCGGCCATGCACCTGAGCTGGTGGGAGGCCCAGGCCTGGTGCCGCTGGGCCGGCCGGCGCTTGCCGCTGGAGATGGAGTGGGAGATGGCCGCTGAGACGGCCAGTCGGCGCGGCTTTCGCTGGGGCGATGTCTGGGAGTGGACGGCCAGCAGCTTCAGGCCTTACCCCGGTTTTGTGCCCGGCCCTGACGCGGCCTACTCCCAGGCCTGGTTTGAGCGCACCAAGGTGCTGCGCGGGGGTTCCACGGCCACCCGCGCACGCCTGAAGTCGGCGCGCTTTCGCCGCTTTGCCGAGCCGGCCAGTGACCAGCTGTTTTGCGGCTTTCGCTCGTGCGCCCTGTGAAGATGACTGATGTTGTTGGGGCCCAGGGGCCAAGCCTTGAGCCCAGGCGCGCTGTGCCATGAACCACGTTCTACACAGTTTTTCAAGTGCGTGGCAGCTGATGGTCTCGCTCGATGCGCAGCTGTGGTCTATTGTGGGGCGCTCGCTGGCCGTCAGCGGCCTGGCTTGCCTCTTGGCCTGCGGCTTGGGCCTGTGGCTGGGCGCTTGGTTGGCGGTGCAACGCTTTGCCGGTCGCCGTGCGCTGTTGGCCGTGCTCAACACCTCGCTGGCCCTGCCCTCGGTGGTGGTGGGTTTGGTGCTCTACCTGCTGCTGTCACGCTCAGGGCCGCTGGGTTTTTTGGGTTGGTTGTTTTCTTTCAAGGCCATGGTGCTGGCGCAAACCATCTTGGTGCTGCCTGTGGTGGTGGCCTTGGTGCGCCAATTGATAGAAGACGCCGACCGCGCCCACGGCGAACAATTGCAGTCCCTGGGCGCTGGGCCCAAGGTGCGCGCACTCATTCTTTTGTGGGATGCACGCCATGCGCTGGTCACCATCGCGGTGGCGGCTTTTGGCCGGGCCATCTCCGAGGTGGGCGCCGTGATGGTGGTGGGCGGCAACATTGAAGGCTTTACCCGCGTCATGACCACCGCCATTGCGCTGGAGACCAGCAAAGGCGATTTGCCACTGGCCTTGGCCTTGGGCCTGGTGTTGCTGGGGGTGGTGCTGCTGCTCCATGGTCTGATGGCGCTGCTCGCGGCCTGGTCCCGCCCCGGAGGTGCAACCCAGGGCGCGCACGCCCTGGCCCAAAGCTTGAACGCGGGGCGCGGATGAGCGATTGGCTTTTTGATCTTCAAGACGTGGGCCTGCGCTTTGGCCGGGTGCAGGCGCTCCAAGGCTGCACGCTGCGCATTGCAGCGGGTGAGCGCGTGGCGCTGGTCGGGGCCAATGGCAGTGGCAAAAGCAGCTTGCTGCGTTGTCTGCACGGCTTGATCGCCCCCACCGAGGGTCGCGTGGCGCGCAGCCCGGACCGGCAGGCCATGGTGTTTCAGCGCCCCTACATGTGGCGGGCCAGTGTGTTGCATCAGGTGGCTTGGGGGCTGTGGCTGGCAGGCACGCCCTGGCGTTTGGCCCGTTCGCAGGCCCTCGTGGCACTGCAGCGCGTGGGGCTGGACACCGTGGCCCAGCGCTCGGCCCACAGCTTGTCTGGCGGCCAGCAGCAGCGCCTGGCCATGGCCCGGGCCTGGGCTTTGCAGCCCCAGGTTTTGTTGTTGGACGAGCCCACCTCCAGCTTGGACCCTTCGGGGAAAAAAGACATTGAAGCCTTGATGGCCGACTTTGCCGCCCAGGGCGCCACCTTGATTTTCAGCAGCCACAACATGGGCCAGGTCAAGCGCCTGGCCAGCCGGGTGTTGTACCTGGAACAGGGCCAGGTGCGGGTTGACGCGCCTGTCGGTCTTTTTTTCAACAAGGCGGCACCCAGCGCGGCCTCGGCCTTCTTGCAAGGAGAGTTGTCATGATGTTTCGCCGCATGTGGTTTGGGCTGATCTTGGGCTTGTGGGCGGCTTGCTTGGCGGTGAGGGCGCAGACGCCTTCTATTGTGTTGGCCTCGACCACCTCGACCGAGCAGTCGGGTTTGTTTGCCCATTTGTTGCCGCAGTTCACCCAGGCCACGGGCGTGGCGGTCAAGGTGGTGGCGGTGGGCTCGGGCCAGGCCATAGACATGGCACGCCGAGGTGACGCCGATGTCTTGCTGGCCCACGACCTGCCGGCTGAAGAAAAACTGGTGGCCGAGGGCTGGGTCCTGCCCCGTCTGTCCGTGATGTACAACGACTTTGTGCTGATTGGCCCTGCGGCCGATCCGGCCCGTGTGCGTGGACTGGACGTGGTGCAGGCGCTGGACGCGCTCAAGTCCAGCGGCCAGCCCTTTATTTCGCGTGGCGACCGCAGCGGTACGCATTCGGCCGAGCTGCGCTATTGGAAGCTGGCGGGCGTGGACTCGCCAGGCTTTGCAGGCTACCGCGCCTGCGGCTGTGGCATGGGGCCAGCACTGAACATGGCGGCCAGCCTGGGCGCTTACGTGCTGGCTGACCGGGGCACCTGGCTGGCCTTTGCCAACCGGGCCGATTTGCGGATTTTGGTGGAAGGCGACAAGCGCTTGTTCAACCCCTACGGCGTGATGGTGGTCAACCCGGCGCGCCATCCGCATGTCAAAGCGGTCCAAGCGCAGCGCTTTGTGGACTGGCTCACCGGCCCGGCCGGGCAATCGGCCATTGCGGGTTTTCGCATCAAGGACCAGCCCCTGTTTTTCCCTAGCGCGGGGCGGCCCTGAAGTGCTTGGAGGCGCTTGAGGCGGGTACAAGCCTTTGCTGCATCTTTGCGGCGCACGGTTCACAGGCTCGGTGTTTTGGCCGACTTGCCCATCTCCGCGCCCACAGACAAGGCCTTGCTCAGCCCCGGGTTTCCCGGGTAAAGCCGCAGACCCAGCGCTTGCATGTCTTGGGCTTCTTTCGTTTTGCCCATGGCCTGCAAGGCCATGGCCATGTTGGCGTAAATCCTCGCTCTGGGGGTGTGGCGCACATGGCCTTGTGCCCACTTGAGATAGGACTCCAGCTGTTCCGGGTCGCGCGTGAGCAGGCCCTCTTGCAATTGCAGTGTGAAGACGTTGTTTTCCACCCGGCTCAGCCACGGCAAGGGGTTGATGATTTTTTGCAGCAAATCGGTGTCGTAGCGGCCTTTGCGTTCGAACTCGGTCACCACCCAAGCGGTGTGCAAGGCGGAGATCATGTAAGGCACCACCACCAGCGGGAGCAAGAGGGCGGCCAATCGCATCAAGCTTTTGGGCTGGTGGACGAACTCGCCCCAGGTGCTCAGCCCAGGCCCTTGCCGGTCTTCCTCGATGTCGGCATCCATGGCGTACACCAGCAGCAGCAAGGCCCACCACAAGGCCACCGCGTGGTAGAGCGGGTACTCGGTCTGGGTGTGCAGCAAGATGGGGGTCAGCAGCGCCAGCAAGCCCATGCCCTTGACCACGCCTGCCTGGAAAACACGCCGCAGCAAGGTCGCAGCCATCAGCACCAGGCCCAGCATGGCCGCCAGGCCACCTTCGACAGCCCAATATAAAAACTCATTGTGCGGATGATCCACATTCTCGCCAATGGTCGGCAATTGCGGTTGCAATGCCAGCTTGGCGGCATATTCATTCAAAAAAGTAAACTCAAACGTTCCATAACCCCAGCCTGCCCATGGGGCTTGGGCAATTAAATTCGCGGCATGTGCCCAGTACTGCGCCCTGACGCCGCCTGATTGGTAGATCTCCAGACCGCGTTGGGTCAATTGCTGGCCCTCGGGCCTGAAACCCAAGCCAATGACCACGCCCAGCACCACCAGGGCGGGAATCATCCACTGCCGGCGGCGCAGCAGCTGGGGTGCAAGCAAGAGCAAAGCCAGCAAGCCGCCCAACAGGCCCACCCGCGATTGCAGGACGGTGAGCAACAGACTGGCAGACAGCACCACGCCATAGCGCAAGGCCTTGAGCCAGCCCTGGCCATCGTTGCGCAATTCCAGCCAAGTGGCCAGGGCCAAACCCGTGGCCATGAAGCTTGCCATCACATTGGGCTGCTGAAAAATCCCATAGGGTCGGTTGGCCCGCGCGTCATAACCCATCCAGTTGCCCGGCTCGAGCAGGTAAAACTGCACCAAACCAAGCAGCGCTTCCAAGGCCACCCCGCCCAACAACAAGTGCAGCAATTTGTCGCGGCCAGCGCGGCTCAGTTGCCACTGGTACAAACAAAACAAAAACAGCAGCCCAGCCAACAAGCCCAGCAGACGCGGCAGGGCTTGGGCCTTCAATTCGGAGCCCGGATACAACATGGGCAAAAGCAATAAAAAAGCACCCCCCCACAAGCCCTTTTGCATGGCGGTGAAGGTCAATTTGCCTGATTGCGAGATTCTCCAAAGTCCCAGGCCTGTGGCCAAACTGCCAAAAATCCAGCCCCAGGCATTGACGGGCAGGTAAAGACCTTGACCGCCTGGGTTGTGCATGAACACATGCATGCCCACCAGCCAATACAAAGCAGATAAGAAAAACAAGGAAGTGGTATTGATATTGATAGACATGGGCGCAGCACCCTCATCTGGGCGCGGATCAAAACAATGGACTGTAAATAACTTATTTGGCAAAACAGCCAAGCGCCCATATGGATGCACTCAATGCGGCTTTGTTTGGCCTCAGGCTTCAAGCATAAGCCCACACACCTCAGTCAATCGACGCTTTCAAAGCTTGCTAAACTGATTTAATTCTTCTGCGCCGCGCTGACTCCCATGCCAGCGGGGCGTCTGGCGCCACAGCCTTTGCTGCGTTGAGGCGGGTCTCTGGTCTGCCTTTGTCTTCTTCATGCCTGTCGTTCAGCCCTGTCAGCCCGCAGCGCTCACTTTTGAAAGATCTCCGCCATGTTTTCAGTGTCATTTTTGAACTTTTTCAGGTTGAGTTTGCCGCTCGCAGGCCTGCTGGCGCTGTCTGCGCTGGCCCAACAAGCCGCCACGGTGAAAGTGGAGGGGGCTTGGGCCCGCGCGACGGTGGCTGGCCAGAAGGGCACAGGCGCTTTCATGAAAGTGACCGCGCCTCAGGCCATGAAGTTGGTGGGCGTGAGCTCTCCCGTCGCAGGCGTGGCCGAGCTCCATGAAATGAAAATGGACGGCGACGTCATGCGCATGCGTGCCGTGCCGGCCATTGCCCTGCCCGCTGGCGTGGGCGTGCAACTCCAACCGGGCGGCCACCACCTGATGCTGATGGACCTCAAAGCCCCACTTCTCAAAGACAGCCAGATCCCAGTCACTTTGGTGTTTCAAAATGCGCAAGGTCAGACCCTTCAGCAGCAAGTGAGTGTGCCGGTGCTGCTCGGTGCGCCAGGCGCAACCGTGCCGGGGCAGGCGGGCCATGGAGCGGCGCACAAGCACTGAGGGCGCGCTGCGGTCCATCGTGCGCACCACCCCTGTTATTGCATTTGTTTGCAGTCCAGTGCTGGCCCATCTCGGCAAGAGTTTGTGTCCCTAGGGTTTGACCTAGACCTTATCTGTCGGGCTGGGCCGAACAATGGGCCAAAAGCTCTTAAAGTAAGCTGGTATCACTTTCAGAGTCATTGAGTTTTTCATCATTTTCCGAAACCCGCTTTCCGACAGGAGATTTTTTCCCATGCAATTCGAACTCAAGGTCAACGGCAAGGCGCGGCAAGTTGATGCCCCTGCGCACACCCTGCTGGTGCAACTCATCCGCGAGCGCCTGCACATGACGGGCACGCACGTAGGCTGTGACACCGCCCAGTGCGGTGCTTGCACCGTGCTGGTCAACGGCCGCGCCGTCAAGTCGTGCAACGTGCTGGCCGCCCAGGTGCAAGGCGCCGAGATCACCACCATCGAAGGCATGGCCGCTGCCGACGGCACCATGCACCCCATGCAGGCCGCCTTCAAGGACTGCCATGGCCTGCAGTGCGGTTTTTGCACCCCAGGCATGGTGCTCAGTGCCGTCGATTTGTGCCGCCAGCACCCTGATGCCAGCGAAACCGAAATCCGTGAGCAGCTCGAAGGCAACATCTGCCGTTGCACGGGCTACCAAAACATTGTCAAGGCCGTTCAGCAGGGCGGACTGGCCATGAAGGCGCCTGCTTAAAGGGCATAGATTTGCCTTTTCCTTCATTTTGTTTCCGGCCTGGTGTGCTCCTGAGGAAGCTGCCGTGCCGAATTTGTCATTTTTTGGAGTTCAGTCATGGGTGCTTCTGATTTCGCCAATTTGCCACACATCGGCACATCTTTGCTTCGCAAAGAAGACTACCGCTATCTCACTGGCGGTGGGCAATACACCGATGACATTGAGCTGGCTGCGCAAAGCCATGCGGTGTTTGTGCGCTCCCCCCATGCGCACGCGCGCATCCGCTCCATTGACGTTTCGGCCGCCCAGGCCGCCCCAGGTGTGTTGGGTGTGTTCACGGGTGACGATGTGGCCGCCGACAAAATTGGTGGCTTGCCTTGTGGCTGGCTGATCACCAGCACCGACGGCACACCCATGAAAGAGCCCGCCCACCCCATCTTGGCCCAGGGCAAGGTGCGCTATGTGGGCGACCACGTGGCCATGGTGGTGGCTGAAACCGTGGAGCAGGCCAAAAACGCGGCCGAGCTGGTGGCTGTGGACTACGAGGTGCTTGGCGCCGTGGTCAAGGTGACCCAAGCTTCTCAAAGCGAGGCTTTGCACGACATCGCCCCCAACAACCAATGCTACAAATGGGCCATCGGCGACAAGGGCCAGGTGGATGCCGCTTTTGCCCAGGCCGCCCACGTCACCAAGCTCGATTTGGTGAACAACCGCCTGATCCCCAACGCCATGGAGCCCCGCGCTGTCATTGGCAGTTACAGCCGCGCCACTGAAGAGTATGTGCTGTACGTGTCCAACCAAAACCCGCATGTGGAGCGGCTGTTGCTCACGGCCTTTGTCATGGGCCTGCCCGAGCACAAAGTGCGTGTCATCGCGCCCGACGTGGGCGGCGGCTTTGGCTCCAAGATTTACCTCTACGCCGAAGACGTGTGCCTGACCTGGGCCTCTAAAAAGCTCAACCGCAACATCAAATGGATCGCCGAGCGCAGCGAGTCTTTTGTCAGCGACGCCCACGGCCGCGACCACGTGAGCCACGCCGAACTGGCCCTGGACAAAGACGGCAAGTTCCTGGCCTTGCGCGTCAAAACCGACGCCAACATGGGGGCTTACCTGTCGACCTTTGCCCCCGCCGTACCGACCATTTTGTACGCCACCTTGCTGGCCGGTCAGTACGCCACGCCGCAAATTTATGTCGAGGTTGATGCCTGGTTCACCAACACCGCCCCGGTAGACGCTTACCGCGGTGCGGGCCGGCCCGAGGCCACCTACCTTCTGGAGCGCCTGGTGACCCGCGCCGCATGGGAGATGGGTGTGGGCCAGGACGAATTGCGCCGCCGCAATTTCATTCGCGACTTCCCCTACCAAACCCCTGTGGCCCTTCAGTACGACGTGGGCGACTTTGTGTCGCTGCTGGACCGAGGCAACGAGTTGGCCGACGTGGCGGGCTTTGCCCAGCGTAAAACTGCGTCTGCCGCGCGTGGCCTGTTGCGCGGCATGGGTTACTCCTGCTACATCGAGGCCTGCGGCATTGCGCCCAGCAACATCGCTGGCGCCCTGGGCGCCAGGGCCGGCTTGTTTGAATGCGGCGAGGTGCGTGTGCACCCCACAGGCAGTGTCACGGTGTTCACCGGCTCGCACAGCCACGGCCAAGGCCATGAAACCACTTTTGCCCAGTTGGTGGCCGCACGCTTGGGCATTTCGCCCGACCAGGTCGATGTGGTCCACGGCGACACTGGCCGCGTGCCCTTTGGCATGGGCACCTACGGTTCGCGTTCGCTGTCTGTGGGCGGCACGGCCATCATGAAGGCGCTGGACAAAATCGAGGCCAAGGCCAAGAAAATTGCGGCCCACCTCATGGAGGCCAGCGACGCTGACATCGACTTTGTGGGCGGCGAATTCGTGGTCAAGGGCACTGACAAAAAAGTGCCCTTCGGTCAGGTGGCGCTCACGGCCTACGTGCCGCACAACTACCCCCTGGACAAGCTCGAGCCAGGCCTGAATGAAACCGCATTTTACGATCCCACCAACTTCACCTTCCCCGCGGGCACCTACATTTGCGAGGTCGAAATTGACCCCCAGACCGGTGTGGTGCGGGTGGACCGATTCACGGCGGTGGACGACTTTGGCAACATCATCAACCCCATGATTGTTCAAGGCCAGGTGCACGGCGGCTTGGCCCAGGGCCTGGGTCAGGCCCTGCTGGAGAACTGCGTGTACGACCCTGAGTCAGGCCAACTGCTGACCGGCTCCTTCATGGACTACGCCATGCCCCGGGCCGACGACCTGCCCAACTTCCAGGTGGACAATTTGGTCACGCCTTGCAGCCACAATCCACTGGGTGCCAAGGGCTGTGGCGAGGCTGGTGCCATTGGTTCGCCCCCCGCCGTCATCAACGCCGTGTTGGACGCCCTGCGACCCTTGGGCGTGAACGATTTCGACATGCCCGCCACCCCCAGCCGGGTGTGGGAAGCCATCCAGACTGCCGCCCGCTGAGAGCCGATTTCAGCCCCCTGTTTTCATTTATTCGAGGAATTCACCATGTACCCATTCACTCTGGAGCGCCCCTCCACCACCGCCGAAGCCGCCAAACTGGCTGGCGCTGGTGGTCGCCCCCTGGCCGGCGGCCAAACCCTGCTGGCCTCCATGAAGCTGCGTTTGTCCAGCTCTGACCAGCTGGTGGACTTGGGCGGCATTCAAGAGCTCACCGGGATTTGCCGCGACGGCGACGCCCTTGTCATTGGCGCCATGACGCGCCATGCCGATGTGGCCAGCCATGCCGAAGTCAAGGCCCTGATCCCCGCGCTGGCCGACTTGGCCAGCCACATTGGCGACCGCCAAGTGCGCGCCATGGGCACGCTGGGCGGCTCGGTGGCCAACAACGACCCCTCGGCCTGCTACCCCAGCGCGGTGCTGGCCTTGGGCGCGACCATCCACACCACGGCCCGCAAAATCGCCGCAGACGACTTTTTTCAGGGCATGTTCAGCACCGCCTTGAAGGAGGACGAGCTGATCACGGCCATCAGCTTCCCGATTCCACAGCGTGCGGCTTACATGAAGTTCAAGCAACAGGCCTCTCGCTTTGCCATGGTGGGTGTGTTTGTGGCGCAATTCCAAAGCGGCACGCGCGTGGCTGTGACCGGCGCCTCCAGCAACGGCGTGTTCCGACCAGCGGAGTTGGAGCAGGCCTTGAGCCAGAGCTTCACGGCCGAGGCCGCGGCCAAAGTCAACATTTCAGCCGACGGATTGAACGCCGATATTCACGGCACGGCCGCCTACCGCGCCAATTTGATCAGCGTGCAAACGCAAAGGGCAGTGACCAAGGCTTTGGCTTAAGAGCTGAGGTCTGAGGGTTTGGGTTATCTGTTCCCAGACCCGCCAGTGCGCAGCCTGAGAGCCAGGGCATGAACAGTGAAGCACATCGGGCATGGCTTTCCAGCCCTGCCAGTGCGAAGCCCAAGAGCCAGGGGTGTGACCGGCCGGCGATTTCT